>JASLQE010000242.1 GCA_030744635.1 Dehalococcoidia bacterium
TCACCGCTGATTCCGGTACCACCTGCTACCCTGAGGTGGACAGGGCACAGAATAGGGGCCAGGACATCATTATCACCGACCATCACTCCTGCACGGATGTGCTGCCCCCTGCCGTGGCCATGGTAAACCCCAAACACCCGGAATCAGCCTACCCGTTCCCCGATCTGGCTGGCGTGGGAGTAGCCCACAAGTTTATGGAGGCCCTGCTGCACAGCCTGGGCAGGGATGAAAGGATTTCTCTATCATTTGACCTGGTAACCCTGGGTACGGTGACCGATGTGGCCCCCATGCGAGGGGAGAACCGCTATTTTGTCAAACAGGGCCTAAAGATGATACACCATCCCCGTCGCCCGGGCCTCGCCGGGCTTATCGGGCAGGCGCGGCTGGACCCAGCTAATATAGATACGGAAACTATCGCCTGGGTGCTTGGGCCACGCCTCAACGCCGCCGGACGGGTGGAACATGCCTCCCTAAGCTACCAACTCCTGGTAACAGACGACCTGGTGGAGGGCCGGCGCATAGCGGCCGAGCTGGAAAAACGCAACCAGGAAAGGCAAAGGCTCACCGAACGGGCACTGACTAAGGCCAGGGAGATGGCCGAGGCCCAAAAGGAAAACCGGCTGCTCCTGGTAGCCAGCCCGGAATTCTCTGTGGGAGTGGCCGGTCTGGTAGCCGGTAAACTGGTTGAGGAGTTCCGCCGTCCAGCCATCGTAGTGCGCTACGGGCCGGATAACTGTCGTGGTAGCTGCCGCAGCATACCGGAGTTCAACATAGTCGGCGCCCTCAACGATTGCTCCAACCTACTGCACCGCTACGGGGGACACCCCATGGCTGCCGGCTTCAATCTGTCCACCCGCAATCTGGACGAATTCCGCCAGCGTCTGCAAGATAAGGCAGAAAAGGGCATGGACGGAGTGGACCTCCGCCCCCAGCTTAATATCGACGCCGAACTACCCCTAGAACAAGTGGCTGGCACAACCATCAGCTTATGCCAGAGGCTGGCACCCTTTGGATCAGGCAACCCCTCACCCACCTTCCTTAGCCATGGAGTAGAGGTGATAAACGCACAGCAGGCGGGCGGCAACGGTGAGCACATCCGGCTCAAGCTCAAGGCCGGGCGCATGACCTGGTCAGCAATCGCCTTCCGTCGCAGCGAAGCGGCACCGCCTGTAGGCACACTGCTGGACATCGTCTACAACCTCCGGGTGAACCACTGGGGAAGCGAAAGCCATATGGAGCTGAACATCCTGGACATCCAACCATCCACCGGATAGACCGCAGCCTCCGCATCACCTCAGCCGGACATCCCGGTGCCACACCACTACGGTGGTCTCTCGGCGGAGGACCACAAGTGCAACCGTCCCTTTAGCACCGGGAAAGCCATAAGACGCCCAATCCCTACCCGGCTACCCTACCCCTCAGGCTACTATCAGCACCACCACGGCAACAATAGCAACCATCATCATCACCGCCATCACCTTTTTGTGCCAGCACCAGCCCTTGCTGTGGCATCCCTTAACCGGACAAATCATCATCGCCATAACCCTGACCCCCTTTAATAAGTCCTATCGGATAGCTTCAAGCCCGGCCACCATGGCCTCGTAGGACATCGGCCCCGCCTACACCTGGCGTACCACCCCGCTGCCGTCTATGAAATACTTGGTGGGCAGGGAAACAACCCGGTAATGTTGGGCCACTGTGCCCTCATCCAGAACAAAGTTGAAAGACACCCCACTGCTGCGGGTGAACCGCTCTACGATGGCCCGGTCTTCAGCAATGGACACTACCAGCACCTCCACCCCCATATCCGCACGCTGCTCATAAAGACGCGATAGGTGGGGATAGTCCAGGCGGCAGGAAGGGCACCAGGTAGCCCCAAAGTCCACCAGCACGGGGCGTGCACGCAGTTCACTAAGAGAGACAGTGGTCCCATCTATCCGGGACAAGGTGAAATCCGGGGCCGTACAGGCAGCAGCCGATAGTAATATGGCGGCTAATACAATCATAAATCTCATCTAGCCACCCCCACGAATATCAACCAGTAGACTATATAGGCACCGGCCAGCAGCTATAAACCGGCGCTGGCCCTGTGCACATAGGGGAGGACCACACGCATCTTACGGGTCAAAGCCCCCTGGAACAGGGCGGCGCTAAGGGTAACCGTAGTCACCACCGCTCCCATATCCAGGCCATAGCTCACCATCTGGTATAGCCCCTGGCCGGTACCCGATGTAGCGAAAGAGGTAGCCACCACTGCCAGGAAGATGGGCAAGGTGCAGGTCAGAGATACCAGGACGTAGGCCACCCCGAAGAGGAAGAAGCCGGGCACGCCCCGGTACTTGGGCAACCTCAGACCGGAGAAGGTGAAACCGCCTCCCTTTAGCCAGAACAGTCCCATTACTACCAGCCCCACCCCCAAATACCACACTCAGGGACCGGCTGACCTCCTGTACCAGCAACCCAGCAACCAGGAACAGGACCACAAATCCAGCGGTGACAGAGCCACCTAACTCCAAGCCCTGCAACCCGCGCGACACGGCTGATACCCGAGCAGGCCCCTCCGCTCCGGTGCCACCCGTTTCCAGCCCCAGATAATAGCCGACATAAGCGGGAAGCATGGCCAAGCCGCACGGGTTCATGGTAGCCAGCATTCCAGCCAGGAATGCATAGCCCACGGGAAGCAGCGCAAGCAGCTGAGCGGCACCGGCGCTGAGTCCTTCAAGACTTGCATTCATCTCCTCCAGCCGTTCCTCCAATACCATTGTGTGGCAGGGCCGGTGGAGGGTAAAGTACGCCAGGCTACAGAAGGCAGCCGCTGATGTGGGGGGCTACGCGGAAGTGACCGTTGAGAAGCACATGCAAAGCCTAATCGGCAAGCCGGCGTAAAGGACGGGAACAACGCCGCCATCGCCGTCATGCGGCTGGGGCTGGTTTAAAAAGCTACAAAAGGACTGGGGGACTGGGCCAAGGCCCGCCAGCGGGCCTACTCTACCTCAGCCCCTACCTCACCTTCCCCTTCACCTACCGGAACACGGGGTGACAGCTTCGCCCGGGCGGCCAGCAAAGGCACGGTGGCCACTACCACCAGCAGGGCAATAACCTGCGCCTGGTGCAACCCCAGGAAGAAGGGGTCGTTGATACGAGAGAAGTTGATAAAAAAGCGCCCCGAAGCGTAAAGGGCCAGGTACAGGATAAAGAGAAAGCCATCCGGCTTCAGCCTTCCCTTGAAGCGATGGAGAACGGCCACTATTACCAGGTTCCACAGTATCTCATATGCCACGGAGGGATGCGTGGGCACGCCGATGGGGCCATAGGTGTTGGGGTTGGTATAAACGAAGGCCCACGGCACCGAGGTGGCGGCACCGGCAGCGTCCCCGTTGACGACATTAGCCAGGCGGCCTATGGAGTGGGCCAAAGGTAAGCCTGGGGCCACGACATCCGCCATACGGGGAAATATGGGCAGCTTGTGCACCTTGGAGCCAATCCAAACGGCCAGTGCACCCCCCAGAATGGCCCCATAGATGGCCTGTCCCTCCCCACCGAAGACAGCCCGAGGGTTGGCCAGGTAAAAGTCTGCCTGGTCAATGACATGCACCAGCCGGGAGCCGATTATGCCCCCCGGTATCGCCCACAGGGCCAGCGTAAGCAACGAGTCAACCGACAAACCCCGCCGCCGTGCTTCCCGATGTGCCAGCCACACCCCGGTTACCACCGCCGCCATCACCAGCAGGCTGTACCAGCGCAGGGCAAAGAAGCCCATGTGGACGATAACGGGGTCGATATCAATGGTTATCACTATTGGTCTCCCTTCCAAGCCTCAAGCACCATCCCGCTCACCTTAAGCCCTAAACGCACGCTGTAGTTCATGCCCCGGTCTTCCGGGTATATCTGGGCAGTGTTGGCCAAATAGAGCCCGTCTATCGGAGTGCGCAGACCCGGCATCCTGTCTTCGTACCCCGTGTTGACCACCGGCTGGGCGGCACATTCACGAAACAGATGGTACTCCTCAACCCAAGCGGGGTCAAATTCAAGAGATATTTGTCTCAAATGGGGCAGATAGTGCTCCAGCAGGCCCGCCGCATTTATACCGGTTAGTTGACTGTCCGGTGTCATATAGTTGCTTATGTAAAGTAAGTGCTTGCCACTGTAGCGCTCGGCGGGGACCAGGTTTGTATGCTCCACGACGGCCACAAAGGGCATCGCACCGCCGGTGTTCAACCAGTAGAACGGCATAAACTGGCGGGACAGCGCCAGCACCAGACATAGTGCGGATAGATACGGAGTCGCCTCCAATTTCCGGCGGTAGTCATCGGGGACTCCGGCTACCAGGGATAAGAAGGTCGGGGAGGAAACGGTGGCTACCACAGCGTCAAACGACAAGGACATATCCCGTAGCTCCACTTCACCTATCCGGTCACCCTGAATAGCCAAGCGCCGCACCGGGTTGTCCACAAATATGTTGCCACCCATCTCCCTTATTGCCTCGGCCAGGGCCTCCACCAACCGGTGAAAGCTACCTCTCAAATAGCCCAGCCTCTCACGCTGCATGGCCCTGCCCCGCGAGCCGAGGCGCACCCTGAACCGGCTCCATAGCCAGGCCATGCTAATATCTCCGGCGTAGTCACCGAATTTCCCCCGCAGCAGGGGATCAAAGATAACCCGGTACCCCTTACCACCGGTCCTCGGCGGCAGCCACTCGCTGGCCGTCACCTCCGCCAGGTCACGCCAGTGCGTACGTCGCTGCAGACGCAGCGAGGTCATGCCCACACGCAGCCTGTCGTATAGACTAAGGGGTTTGAAGCGGAGCAGGTCCAGGGGGGTAGAGAAGGGGTAGGCCCGGCCCTCGCTGAAATAGCCCACCCGGGAAGGTAGCCATTCCAAGTCTGAGGACAGCCCTAACTCCTCAGTCATCCCAATCAGATTCGTATCCCCAGCGAATATATGGTGGTAGAAACCCTCCACCCTCTCCCCACCCACGCTGACGGTGCGCACCTGGCCGCCCAACTCAGGCTCTTTCTCAAACAGGGTTACAGAGCAACCCTTTCGGGCCAGATAGTAAGCCACAGTCAGACCTGTGATCCCACCGCCTATGATACCTACCCTCACTCCTCCCTCCATGCCGTAACCTCGTGAATGCGCCTGCGATACCTCCACAGCAGTAACAGCCCCAAGACAGTCGTCGGAAATAGGTGCACAAGGTGCGCCACCGCAATGTAAGCGGTGGCCACGGATTCCGTCACCTTGAACACCAGCAGCGTTTGTTTGCCAAAATACTCAAAGGGGCCTATGTTGCCGGGCAACGCTGGTATTATTTGCACCATGTTAGCTATAGCCACCACCAGCACCACCATATGGAAAGATAAGCCCAAGTCAAAAGCGACCGCTACCATGTAAAACATGGCCGACTCCGCCAGCAACACCAGGAAGGACAGCAACAAAACCACAGCTATTCTATCCGGGCTGCGCAGAATGCGTAGTCCGGTCAGGCCCAGCCCCACCCAATCGGCGGTTTTAGACTGCCACCGGATAGGTAAGCGGGTATACGCTGGACTCGCTGCCCTCCTGGCCGCATCGGGAAAGCTTACCAGAAGCCAGAACATACCAAACAGCCCGAAATAGAGTATGGACACCCCGGTGACAATGCCCCGGGCCCAGCCCGGAAGCGGTACAAAAAGTGAGACCACAGCCACAGCAGAAAGGAGGGCCACGCCATCGAAGACGCTGGCCGCCAGGATGGAGGTGCCGCAGGCCACTTTGCTTATCCGCTCCCTCTCCCCCACCAAATATGCCCGGGCCACGAACCCTAACCTGCCGGGAAGAATATTGTTGAGGGCGAAGCCGATGACCACCGGGGAGAAAAGCCGTTGCGGGGAGACACGCCCAATCGGCGCCAAAGAAAAGCTCCACCGCACCGCCCGCAGCCATAGCCCAACGAAATACGCCGCCACTGCCGGTATCACCAGATAGTAGTTTACCCGAGCCAATACGCTCACCATCTCAGATAGCTGAGCACCCCGGAAAAAGAAGAAGATAAACGCAGTGGCAAGTATCAGCCCCGGCCAGAACCCCCGCAGTTTTTTTACATATCGGCTAAAGACACTCACCATAGTATTGCAACCCAGGTTTCACTACATTCCATCTCACGGACTCACCGGATGGGTGGCCACAGGATAACACTTGCCGAGGACAAGTAGGCCACGCTCTCCCTGAAGAGCACATATTTGGCCCACCACCGCCATGGCTCTCCCGTCAGGAAGGAGCGGGGGCCCCAACCCCGGTAATTTTCCGGGAACCAGAGCAGGTTACGGTAACCTTCGCCAGGGGCATAGCCCGGCAATTTCTGCTGTAGCTCAGCCTCCTGGCCCTCAAGTGCAATGGCCAGCGCCCCCTCGGGTGGTGGGTACTCGTACAGGTAAGTATACCGGAACCCTGAATAGTTGCGAAGATACCACGCCCAGGGCCAGGCTACACCAGCATCGGCCCAGACCTGGCCCCCTCTCTCCAGCCAGTCCACTACATCCGTCCGGTGGCCCGTCAACTCAAAGGAGCCCTGGGCATAGACCAGGGCCTGCACCGGGTCATCATCCGTGGTATAGCTTACCTGTAACGCCACCGGCAGGGAGAGCGCTACCAGGCCGACCAGTACAATCAGGGAGACCACACGGGGCAGGAGCCTCCAGTGCATCCATTGCCCTACAAACTTGCCCCCCAGCAGGGCCAGCGGCAGCACCAGGTGCAGCAGGAGCCAGGGGGTCTTCTCTCCGGCATAGCTGAAGAGCATGAAAGCCCCCACCGCCCAGAACAGGAGGAACCCGGTGATGGGGAAAGGCCCTTCCTTGAAAAGCCTACGCCTCACATAGTAAACCGCCGCCCCCGCCGCCAGCAGGAGGGCCAGGAACTCATATGTAGTAAGCAGCAAAGGGTAGTAGAAGAAGGGCTGCTCTATACGCCCCTTGCCATGCTGCACCAGCCAGTAGCCCACCGAGCCCCACACCCCGGTAGGCAGGCCCCTCGGGTTGGTGAAGAATGTAGTATACATCGGAACATACAGGCCGTACATGATGGTAAATCCCACCAGCCACTGGCGGGGCCGCCACCGCGTCCCTATCCAGATACCGGTCACCACGGAAAGGGTCAGCAACACGATAGCCACATACAACCCCACCCCAAGGGGAATGCCCTCCGGCCCGGCACTGTTATCGGCATTGGCCAGGGTGACCCCCAGAACCCCCTGGAACAGCCCGATACCGGGAACGAACAGCGGCAAGGACAGGCTTAGGATGAAAAGAAACAGGGAAGGCAGCGGTGACAGCGAAGCGAAGCGGAAACCGTCCCTAACGGCCCGGCCCAACTCCCGTGCCCCCAGTAGAAGCAGGAAGGCCAGGAAGATTACCACTAGCATGTAGGCCACTTCCTTGGTGGCGTACGCCAGGCCCAGGGATGCCGCCGCCAGATACAGGTAGCCGCTTTTCTGCTCCCGGGCATATCCCACCATGGCTACCACCAGGACCAAGGCCCACAGGGCCAGATATATATCCGCACGGGCGAACCGGCTGATGTATAAAAATATGGGGGAGAAAGCCAGTAAGCCCCCGGCAGCCAACGCCCCCCACCTCCCCAGCTCTCGGCGCAGGAAATAGGGCAACACCACCAGCAGAGACCCTAGCACTGCTGCAGGCACACGGGCCGTATAGTCGCTGTCCCCCGCCAGCTTGAAAACTGCGGCTGAAGCCTCAAACTGAAAGGGGCCGTGAGTCATGGGGTCATGCTGGTAGCCTTTGCCTGTGGCTAACTGCCAGCTATAAAAGGCATGGAGACTCTCGTCATAGTGATAGGGCCTCAGGTCAAGCTGCCATAGCCTCATCCCGCCAGCTACCAGCAGTAAAAGCAGGAAGAGGGCGGCGTACCAGCTACGGAGACCGGTAGATGGTGACGCCCTTTCCTTCAAAAGCTAACTCCAGGAATGCGCGCAGGTTCTCGCCTGCTATACGCCCGTATCGCCGTCTCTCCAGGTCACCGACATAGACATAGCTTATACCATATTGCGCCAGAAGTGTCTCTACCTGTTGCTGGTCG
>JASLQE010000243.1 GCA_030744635.1 Dehalococcoidia bacterium
GATAAGAGTTGATACCTTCCCCACCCAGGTAATGTTTCCGTATCTCCTCGGGCAGCGGCTCTGTAGTAACCCGGCCGCTGGTGAGGTCAACCCTGAGGATATCCCCTCTGCCCACCATGCTACTGCCGCCGCCGCACGGATGTGCGCCTATCGTTGAAGGAGTGCCAGGCCGTATATTGCAGACACGATTGCTCCGGCATAGTGAGGTGGGGCGAGCTGTTCACAGGGCGGGGCGGGCAATACCTGACACACAGCGGATCGCCGCCGCAAAGGTCGCACTTGAAAATATCTCCCTCCGAACCCACCGGAATAGCGCCGAACGGGCAGGCTTCCACACAGGCCATGCAACGGATGCAGTGCTCCAAATGGAGCGCCACCGCCCCGGTTGCAGCGTCCATCGTCATGGCCTCGGGCACCGGGCAGGCCTGGTGGCAGGGTGCGGGCGAGCAATGGCGGCAGATTACGGGATAGTTAGAGCCCAGGGCCTCGCCCGGCACCACCTTGAGGCGGGCCTGGTAGATGTTGAGCCGGCCCTCCTTATTGACGGAGCACACCAGCTCACAGATGCGACACCCGGTGCACAGTCCGGGCACCGAATGGAAAATGCGTTTCCCGTTGCTTGCTGCCATGGTACCTCCTATACTCCGAGCTATCCTCCGGGGAAAGGCATTAAAAAAGTAACCTCATCCCCATCCGCCAGGGGATCACTCAGCCCCATCCGCCCGCCGTTCACCAAGATGGATGCGGAGACCGTCACATCGCCGGTATCCGGGTCCACCACCGACTCCCGAAAGGGCTGTCCGTGGCGGGCCGTAAGGGCCGCCACCAGGTCAGCCACGCTGTCCCCAGAGAACCCCATAGCCTCCCCATGACACCCGGTTATCTCCGCAAACACCCCGTCGTACAGCAAGCTGACCTGGGACATCCCCCACCTCCCCCACCCTACCCGGTGGGCTTTTTGTACATCAGCAGCGTGCGCTCAAAGGTGCACACGCCCTTTTTTTTCTGGTTGCTTATCTCATGGCGCAGGGTGACCACCCCCATACCCGGCTTGGAGGTACTAGGGCGGGACTCCACTACGGTGGTACGCACAGAGAGGGTATCGCCCGGGTATACTGGGGACAGGAACTTGGCATTATTGATACCCAAGGCGGCCATAGCGGTGCCATCCACCAACTCCTCACTGAGGCCCAGGGCAAATGTCATAGTAAGGGGTCCGGGCGCTATCCGGGTGCCGAACCCCTTTTCCTTGGCGAACACCTCATCCACAAACAGTGGATTGAAGAGACCGGCCAGGGAGGTGAAGAGGACGATGGCAGCCTCCGTCATGGTGCGCCGCGGGCTGTGGAACTGGTCCCCGGTATTGAGCTCGTCAAAATACTTGCCCGTCATGGTACCTCCTACCTGTTTTGCTATATCCTACCCCGACTGTCTATCCTTTCACCACCTCTAGACCGGTATCGGTTTTTACAACCCTGCCTGATGTGGTGAGCAACTCGTAGTTCTCCTGTCTGTCCTTCATATCCGGCCAGCAAATCAGCATACAGCTACCACAGGTAAGCGGCACCGTATTCCAAAACCGCTCAAACTCCTCCCAGTCATGTAAGTCTACCTTTTCGGCGTTAAGTGTTGCTCGGAGCAGGCGATTTGCCGGGTCTTTGCTTTGCTCAACAACCCTTTGTACAAACGCCTCATCGCCACCCTCCGGTGCGGGCAAATCAAGCACCTTGTATGACCAGGTTGACCATTTGGCCTCGGGGTGGCCCACCCCGTTCGCCCCACCGCAGGTGGCAAGGCAGCGCAGGTTGTGGGCCTTTTTGTTATGCGTGTATGCGCGGTCCGCTATGTTGACTACGGTACCATCCGTCTTGGATAGGAAATGGCTGGGGCATGTGGCAACGCACAGGCGGCAGTTTTCGCATATGTCCCCCTCTGCCAGTGCGTCCGGCTCCAGTTCGGCTGAGGTAACTACGGAAGATAAGGACACCGTCGCCCCGTACTCCGGGGTGATGAGGTTCCCACTCCGGCCCAGCCAGCCGATACCCGCGGCCACAGCGACATATCTATGGGACAGGAAAGGTGCCAGGGTCAAAAACGGCAGGTCTTTCCTGTAGTCAAAGTTCGGGTAGTGGGCCACCGCTTCGTGACCTCTGTCCACCAGCAGCTTTTGGATGGCCTCCTCGGCCTTTCTCAGCCTGATATAGGACTGCCTGTGGTCATTGACATGGGCCTGCTGGTCCTCTTTGCTCAAGAAGGCCCGTATTGCGGTCTTGTCCAGGGCTACCGCCAGTGACACAGCGGACCTGGCACTGCCCAGTATGTATCCCATATCGCCGGACGGCGGAGCATCCCTTAAACGCTCCTTGGAGGCAAATCCCACCTTATCTATGCCCATCCGCTGGGCGATTGCCGATATTTCCCCCTTCAAGTTCTCCATATCACACCTCCATCACTCCGCTGCGCGATTCGTCTTGAACCGGCCTAATTTAAGAGACCCGCTATGGGCGGGTTT
>JASLQE010000244.1 GCA_030744635.1 Dehalococcoidia bacterium
TGGGGGCTTCGCCCCCTTTTGTGGGGGTGTGGGGAACACCCCCACAGACATATAACCGGGCGGGAGAGTGGGAAAAAGGGTTTGCTAAACGACCTCTACTCTTAGAGGTTGGCTTTTAGGGGTAGTCAACGATAGTTGAAAATAATCTTAAGGAGGACACATTATGGCAGACCAGTTGGGCCACAAGGTCACAGGCACCTTCATCGGCCTCAAGGGGGATTGCGGGCACGGACACAAGGCGGGCGACACCATTGAGCTTAGCGTGCACAACACCAGCGGACTGTGCGGCATGTTCTACCATGCCATATTTCCCTATGTCAATATGCTTCAGTTCGGGGGCAAGTGGCCGGATAGCTGGGGAGGGTCCACGGTAGAACTGGACTGCCCGGACAAGTGGAACTGCCTATCCATCCGGCTGCAGCCGGAATAGACGGCGCAGGCCCTTAGCGTAAGGTGGGGAGGGCGAGAAGCATTCCGGCCAGCACCCTCTCCATCGCCATAGTGTGGCTGCACACCTCCCGGTCCGAAAAGAAGGAACAACTACATTGCCACTGGCCCTCGTTGAAGGACACCCGGTGCTGGTTGTTCTCCCCCCGGAACCGGATGGTGAAGCTGGAGAAGCTGATGCGGTCAGGCTCCCCGGCGTAGCGCCGGGCTTTCTCAATCTTGCCAATCAGGCTGGACTGCATGTCTACAACTATTGTATGTCCGCTGGCTCAGGGGGTCAAGGGCAAAAGAGACGGGCAAGTAATGGACTGCCTTGACCGGCAGGGCCTTTGGGAATATCATCCCATTCATCAGCGGCCAAAAATCAGGTTATAGGGTTAAGGAGACACCAATGGAGGCAGGAAAGTCCAGGCAGTACCCATCCATGGCGGAGGAGTATGCCGCCGAAAAGGCCAGGCTTGTTGCTGGCTGCAACTTCTGCGGTGATTGCCTGGAAGTGTGCCCGGTATTCCCCTACCGGTCTGACCAGAAACAGGGCACCGTGGAGGTCCAGGAGGAGATAGTCAGGGTGCTGGAAGGCCACGAGGGGGCGGATGTTGCCAAGGAGCAGGCTTTCTCCTGTTCCAGTTGCGGCATGTGTATCGGTTCCTGTCCTCAGGGCCTTAACCCGTTTCGGCTACGGGAAATCCTCAAATCCGAGCTGGTGGGGTGTGGCTATCACCCCCCCTCAGCCATCGCCCAACCCAGGATTGGGGACAAGGCCTATGACCTGGGGCAGGTCATAGGCTCCCTACAGATAAAGCCCTCCCAGGTGCGTTGGCTCACCGGGGTTCCACCCAACCCACAGCCTCGTGATACAGTGATATTCCTGGGCTGCAATGTCCTCCAGATGCCCGACAAGGTGCTGGCCTTGCTGGACCTACTGGACTCCACCGGCCTGGACTACGCGGCCCTGGCAGGAGGTGACATATGCTGCGGGTCCAAGTTCCTGCAACGGGGTGAGCTGGCGAAGACGGAGAAGGCCGCCGGTGACTATATCCGGGCGCTGGCCTCCTTCCAGCCCAAGAGGGTGGCCTTCTGGTGCGGCACCTGCGACCACCTCACCCGGCACGAGTTCCCCAAATACACCGATATACCCTTTGAAGCCCTCCATGTCTCCAGGCTCCTGGTGGAGCTGCTGCCCCGACTCAAGCTCAACACGCCAGTGGAGGCTACGGTCACCTATCAGGACCCCTGTAACCTGGGGCGTAAGGACGGGGAGTATGAATCGGTGCGGACGCTGCTTCGGGCTATCCCAGGCCTGAACCTAGTGGAGATGGCCCACAACCGGGAGAATGCCCTGTGCTGTGGCGGCGCCGCCCAGCGCTACTACCCACATATAGCCGGCGCCATGCGGCGCAAGGCCCTGGACGAGGCACAGGATACCGGCGCTCAAGTGATGGCCAACGCCTGTCAGGGATGCCACCGCTTCATCAGTGTGATAGGGGAAGATTACCCCTTCCAGATAAAGAGCTACATTACCCTCCTGGCCGAGGCCGCAGGCCACAGCTATGAGGATGGCTTGCAACGCTACCTGAAGCTGGGCAGTCTGGACGCTATCCTGGAGGAGGCAAGGGGGTTCGTGGAGGCCGGCCCCTATTCGGAGGATGAGTACCGCCACCTCCTGCCCCTCTACTTCGGCCCCAGCTTCGCCCGCTCCGCCGCCGGAGGTTAACCGTGGAGTAAGGGGATAGGGCTGATGCCGTTTGCCAGGAAAACCGCTGCCTCGGACAAAAGGCTGATCCCCCTATCAACCTTTTGTCTTCCCTGAAATCAGCCACCTTACTGATTACAGGCCGACATCAAGGGCGTAGCCTTGGAAGTGACGGACTCATGGTGAGCTGTGGTGAAAAGTCCCGGCCGCCGTCAGTCCATGCCGAATACAGAGGGAGGGTGAACATGACCAGAAAACTATATCGCAGCACCACCAACCGGAAGATATGGGGGGTATGTGGGGGACTGGGTGACTACTCGATATCGACCCCGTGCTGGTAAGGATAATCTTTGTGGCCCTGGCCCTTGCCGAGGGTTTGAGTATCGTGGTGTATATCCTTCTCGCTATCTTTGTTCCCAAGGGCAAAGCCACCATCCCACAGTAGCCCTGCCCAACCCGCCTCAAAGCGGCGTCCACCAGGCATTTTCTTTCTTCCCACCCGCCCGCCCCGGGACATTTTATCTGGGGGACACCCCCAGACCCCCACCAAGGGGGCTGAGTCCCCTTGGAACCCCAGGGGCGGGGCAAGCCCTGCCCCTACATGGATACGCTGTCGATCCCCCGGGGTCCGGGGGAGGAGCACCCGAATATATCTACCGGGCTGGTGGGCGGTTGGGAAGAACCTATGGGGCGGGGCGGAGGGCGCCCCGGTGGCAGAAGGGCAGGCAGGCAGGCTCACCGCCGCAGCGGTCGCACACCAGTAGCTCACTCAGGGCTTCGCTCCACCGTATGGCGTTATGGGGGCAGGCCTCCACGCAGGCCAGGCAGGCATTACATAGCCCCGCATCCACCCGGATGACGCCGGTGTCCGGGTCCTGGCTCAGGGCCTCCAAGGGGCAGGCCAGGACACAATCGGGGTCGTCGCATAGCTGGCAGATGTGGGGCTGGTAGAGGGAGCTATCCCAGTCCTCGGCAATCCACACCCGTGCCCCCTCGGGGTTCACCGCGTCCCGATGAAACAGGGAGCACGCCACCTCGCACAGCCGGCACCCGGTGCAGAGAGGTGCGTTAGTTTGGAGTTCTATTCTATTCACAGCTATAATTCCTGCTCTCAAAGACCCCTATAAACACTATTTCGGTGACCTACCATTATGACCAACACCTTGTAGGCCTCCACCCTATAGACGATTCGCCAATCGCCAACCCTCAACCGGTAAGTTTTCTGGTAAGTCCGTAGAGGCTTGATATTGGGTCCGCTGACAGGGTTTTGTTCCAGAGCGGAACATTTAACTATTACCCGGCGCCTGACCTGTGGGTCAAGCCCGTCCAAATCTCTCTGAGCACTGGAACCAAACTCAACTGTGTAGCCCAATTTCCTTCTTGAGTTGGTCCAAGCTCACGGTTTCAGTAACGGCCCCCAGGCGCTTCCTCAGCTCCCAGCTGTGGGCCAAGAAAATGTCCTCTACCTCAAGCATATATCCGTCAGCGGCCCGGCACAGCAGCTTAATAGCCCGGGAGTCCCATTGCTTGATTTCCCCGCCGAGCAACAGGGTAATCGTGGACACACACAGGTCAGCTCGGCCCAGTGGAAAGCTGCACTCCATCAACAAGTCTAAGCGGCGCTGCTGTTCAGTGCTCGTCCCGTTTACAGTAGCCAGGACTAATTCCTTTAAGCTCCCCAGTACACCTGTGAGAAGCTCTTTCTCTTTCCGGCCCAACACCTTATCGTCTCCCTTTACCAGGGTTAGCACTTCCGACAGAGCTTCCAGTACGAGGAAGGGGACATCTTCCTCCGACAATTCTGCTGCAATGGGTTCCCAGAGATTTGATTTCCAGTGTAGATACTCGTCCCACAACGCGCGCAGTTCCCGGTCCAATTGTCTACGGGTAGTGACCAGTGTCAGGGGTGCGAGCACCTTGGCCATGTGGCCAATCACTTTAGCCAATTGCTCATCCAGTGCATGGGTACGCTTCACCCCCTTGGGGGGCGAGTCCACCACTGGCTTGAGTACGCTGGGAATTACCATAATCATTTCCCCACCCATCTTAGCACATACCATATTATAGCTGCCCGCTCATTCTATCCCCAGCCTCGCCACGGTCTCCGGGGTGGGATAGCCGTCGGGGTCCCAGCCGTGGATGGCGTAGTATTCATCCAGGAACTTCTCAAACTGGGGGCGCTCTATAAGCTCGCCCTTGCAGGGGCCTTCGGACACCGGCTCCTCGAACCATCGCCGGGGCAGGGTATCGTGCTCCCGGCCCCCCACCCCAATCCTGCCCAGCAGCAGCCGCTCCGTGGTGCAGATGCGCTCCCCGCACTCCCTTAGCTCCTCCACCGACATGTCCCAGTCCAGGGCCAGCCGAATCATCTCCCGGTACTCGGGGTACTGGGGTGCGTTGGGGCTGTTGAACACCGTCTGGAACCGGCAGAAGCCCAGGGAGTCGCACACCGCATACAGCAGCTCGTGCCACCACACCATGCGCGCCTTGCCCTCGTAGGAGCGGTAGTCGTTGGACACGGAGCCGCCGTAGAGATCCTCCAGCACCTGGGGCGGCAGATGGAGCACATCTACCCCGGGTCGGTTTCGGTGCAGGTGGCCGCCGATGGTGGCCACGGCGTGGCCCATGCCAAAGCTCTTCACCACCCGGCCCCCCGGCGCCGGGCCCAGCAGGGCGTTGCGCACCCGCATCAGGTACGGCTCCGCCTCCGGGGGCAAGCGGTTCAGGCAGTAGCTGCCCTCGGCCAGGATATCCCCCAGCCCCTCCCGGTGAGCCATCTGGTGAATGAGCGTCAGCACCGCCTCCCCGTCCCCCCACTCCAGGGGGGTGCCGGTGAGGGAGCGGGAGATGATGCCCCGCTGGTATAGCTCGAAGGCGAAGGCGATTACCACCATGGTATCCATGACATCCATGCCGTAGTCATTGAGGAGGTCCGAGGCCCGGATGATATACTCCGTGTCCAGCACCTCCAGGTTAGCGCCCATCCAGGCGAACACGCTGTACTCCGGCCCTTCCCCATGGGGGCCGCCCTTCACCCGGTGGCGGTGGCGGCAGTGGACGGTGCAGCCGAAGCAGGAGGCCATGCCCAGGGAGAAAGGCTCCATGCTATCGGCGTAGATGGCACGGCCACGCTCCCCCAGGGGGCCGGACTGGTCGTTGCGGGATAGGAGCCAGCCGCCCTCGTTGGCCGGAGCCACCAGCAGGGGGGTGCCCAGGTGTCCCAGGGTCTGAATCCACTTGCGCTTCCACAACGCCTGGTACTGCTCCCGGCTGTGGGCCAGCAGCTCCCGGGGGTGGGCCACGGTGAGATCCTGCGTTCCTTTCACTGCTATTGCTTTGAGGTTCTTGGACCCCATCACCGCCCCCATGCCGAAGCGCCCGGCGGCGTCCTTGGGTCCGGTGATGATGGAGGCCATCCGCACCCCCCGCTCCCCGGCGGGGCCGATGGTGAGCACCCGCAGCCCATCATGGCGCAGCTCCCGCCGCAGGGCCTGCTGGGTCTCCAGGGTGTTCATGCCCCACAGGTGGGAGGCGTCCCGGATTTCTATTTTGTTGTCCGTTATCAGCAGGTAGGCGGGGTTGGGGCTGCGGCCGGTGACCACAAGCTGGTCATACCCGGCGAAGCGCAGCTCCGGGCCGAAGTGGCCGCCCACATTGGAGTCGCCCAGGTTGCCGGAGGCGGGGGAGTAGGCGGTGACATTCATGCGCCCGCTGCCGAAACCGGGGAGGCCGGTAAGGAGTCCGCAGCCGAATATGAGGGGGTTCTGCGGGGAGAGGGGGTCCACGGGGGGGTAGCGGGAGTGGAGCAGGAACATGTTGATGCCCCTTGCGCCCAGGTAGCGGCGTCGCCACTCCCGGGGGAGCGGCTCGGCCCCTACCACCCCGGTGGAAAGGTCAATATAGGCTATCTTGTGGTGGAGCATCCCTGACCTCCCGCCAGCATGCTGGTCACGGTTACCTCCTGGCCGTCCCGGAGGGGGGTATGTGGCCCCTCCACCCGCTCCCCGCCGACGAACAGGGCATAGGAGTAGTCTATGTTTCCCTCCTCATCCAGAAGCTCCTCCTTGATGACACGGCCGTGCTGCTGGGCCAGCAGGCGGATGAGCTCGCCGATGGTCCCCGGGGAGCCCTGGGCCTCCAGCTCATCCCGCCCCAGCAACTGGTGCATACGACCGAAGAAGCGCACGGTAACTGCCACAGCACCCATTGTACGACAAACCGAAGCCACGGGACACTGTACCCGGTCGTGGCCTGTAGTGCCTGGTTGTATTAGTCCGCTCCTACACGAATATTAAACCTGATTCTAACATTTTTACCCTACAGAGGGGGGTTGCAAACACATTTCCGGTATGATAGAAGTGGGTGGTCTCAGGGGTGGGCTCAACCTGCTTCCTGCGGGATACCAGAATAGCTGGCGTTTGGTCTCACGGGTGTTGACCCCGGTTGCGCCAGCGGAAGGGGATGGTCCGGGATGGCTAATTTCCCCAGAATATGTTTGCACATGTCAGGCTCTGTACCTGATATCTCAGGCTCCGTGCCCGATATCACGGAGCATATAAGGCTGCTGATTGTGGACAACCATCCGACGGTGCGGGAGGGTCTGTGTACCATGCTGGGACCGGAGCCGGACATGGAGGTGGTGGCAGAGGCCGCCGATGGCGCTGAAGCACTACTGCTTATAGAGGCTGTGAGGCCCGATATGGTACTGATGGATGTGTTCATGCCCCACATGGGCGGCATTGAGGCCACCCGAGCTATCAAGGCCCGCTGGCCGGAAACCCGGGTACTGGTGTTCAGCTGTCTGAATAACCTGTCAGTGGTGCAGCGGGCACTTGTCGCAGGCGCTGATGACTATCTGGTGAAGGATGCCACCGCCCGTCTACTGGTAAGCTCCATACGGGCGGTGGCCGCGGGCGATTTTGTCATGAAGACTGAGCTGTGGCACAAGCTCATGCGCTCGCTCCTGGAGCAGGCCTGAGGCCCGCTGCAGACCCTCCGATAAGCTCGGCGCCGGATATTTCAGGAGTCCGGCCCGAACGATGTTTGATTACACGACCTCTCTCCACACAGCTTGAAATGCAGGTGTGTTGGTGGTACAGTATGCATTTGGGAAATCTGTTACAAATAGTCAGGTGAGCAATGACACAACCTTCTACGCAAGGTGCTTTGAGCGACACTGAGCAGCTTGAGCTAAAGAAGCGTGTTGCAGAGATTATCGCCCCCCTGAAGCGGGACTCCTCCAATGTCATCGTAGCACTGCAAGCAGTACAGGGCGAGCTTGGGTGGCTACCACCGGATGCCTTTCGTCAGATAGCCAGCCACCTCAGAGTTTCCACCAGCGAGGTATTCGGCGCTGCCACCTTTTACGCCCAGTTCTACACCACCCCACGCCCCGCCCACATGGTAAAGGCGTGCTCCGGCACCGCCTGCCATGTACGCGGGGGGCAGCGTGTTCTAAACGCAGTGAAGAACAGGCTGAATATAGTTCCCGGGGAGAACACCCCTGACCTCAAGTTCGGCCTGGAGAGGGTTGCCTGCTTCGGCGCCTGTGCCCTGGGGCCGGTGTTGGTAGTGGACGAGGAAGCATATGGCTCCATGACGCCGGGCAAGGTAGAGCGGGTGCTGGAGGAGTACAGCTAACATGAACCTCCAAGAGACCTATGCGTTGCTGAGAAAGCGGGCCACCGGACAGTGGCAGTCCCTGGAGGAGAGCCCTCACCCCCGTATTCTGTTGGGGGCGGCCACCTGCGGGCGGGCCGCCGGTGGCAAGGCCCTGATGGGGTGCATCCACCAGGAGCTCAGCGACCTGGGCATCCAGGCCACGGTAATCTCCGTGGGCTGTCTGGGGCTGTGCTACACCGAACCCCTGGTGGACATCATCAAGCCAGGGCTGCCACGCATCACCTACCATGTCCCCACCCCGGAGGTCTTGCACGGGCTGCTCAGTGACTACCTGGTTCACGATAACCCCCGCCCCGATCTGGCCCTGGGTAGTTGGGGTGAGGAGATAGCCGGCATCCCCCGTTTCTGGGAGTTGCCTATGCTCAAGCCACAGGTGCGGGTGGTGCTCAAGAACTGTGGCAACATTGACCCAGAGGACATCAACCACTACCTGGCCAACGACGGCTACCAGGGCCTTGCCAGGGCCCTGTCCATGACCCCTGAGGAGGTCATCGCCGAGGTGGAGAAGTCGGGTATCAGGGGGCGGGGCGGGGCCGGCTTCCCTGCTGCCCAGAAGTGGAAGTTCTGCCGGGCCTCCCCGGGCACCGAGAAGTACCTGGTATGCAACTTTGATGAGGGCGACCCCGGCGCTTTTATGAACCGCGCCCTGGTGGAGGGCGACCCCCATGCCCTGGTGGAGGGGATGCTTATCGCCGGCTACGCCATCGGCGCTACCCACGGCTTTATCTACGGCAGGGCGGAATACCCCCTGGCCCTGGAGCGGCTGCGCAAGGCCCTGAACGACGCGCAACGGGACAACCTGCTGGGCGAAAACATACTGGGCTCCGGCCATAGCTTTGATATAAGCATCCGCGAGGGAGCCGGTGCTTTTGTGTGCGGTGAGGAGACCTCGCTCCTCGCCTCCATTGAGGGAAAGCGGGGCATGCCCCGTCCCCGCCCCCCCTTCCCGGCGGTGAAGGGCGTCTTCGGCAAGCCCACCACCATCAACAATGTGGAGACCCTGGGCACCCTGGCCCACATCCTGAGGAACGGCGGCGAGTGGTACCACCAGTACGGCACGGAGCAAAGTCCGGGCACCAAGACCTACTCCCTGGTGGGCAAGGTGAAGCGCACCGGCCTCATAGAAATGCCCCTGGGCGCTACACTTCAGCAGGCCATTGTTGAGATAGGTGGCGGGCTGATGGGCGGCAAGAACTTCAAGGCCGCCCAGACCGGCGGCCCCTCCGGGGGCTCCCTGCCCGTATCCGCCCTGGACCTCACCATTGACTACGATGCTCTGACCGCCGCCGGCTCCATCATGGGCTCGGGCGGCCTCATCATCATGGATGAGGACACCTGCCTCGTGGACCTGGCCCGCTACTTCCTCACCTTCACCACCCGGGAGTCCTGTGGCAAGTGTGTCCCGTGCCGGGTGGGCACCCGGCAGATGCTGGACATGCTGGAGCGCATCGCCGGAGGACAGGCCACCCCGGAAAACCTGGAGCAGCTTGAAAGCCTGGCCCAGACGGTCAAGTCCACCGCGCTTTGCGGCCTGGGGCAGACGGCACCCAACCCCGTGCTAACCACCATCCGCTACTTCCGGGAGGAGTACGAAGAGCATATCAACAAACACCTGTGCCGGGCGGCGGTCTGCAAAGGGCTGGTGGTGGCCCCATGCCACCATTTGTGCCCGGCCGGGGTACAGGCCTACCGCTATGTCCGTCTGTGTAAAGAGGGCAGGTTCGCCGAGGCCCTGGCGGTAAACCGTGAGACCATACCCTTCCCCGCCGTGCTGGGCCGGGTATGCACCCATTTCTGCGAGACCCGGTGCACCCGCGGAAAGGTTGATGAGCCTATCGCCATCCGGGCGCTTAAACGCATAGCCAGTGAGAACGACGACGGCGCCTGGCGGGAGCGTGAGCGACACGACCCGCCTACGGGCAAGCAGGTGGCCGTGGTGGGCTCAGGCCCGGCGGGGCTGACCTGCGCCATGTACCTGGCCAAGAAGGGCCATTCCGTTACCGTATTTGAATCCCTGCCCCAGGCAGGCGGCATGTTACGGGTAGGCATACCGGCCTACAGGCTGCCCCGGGATGTCCTGGACCAAGAGATTGCCGAGGTTGAGAGGGTGGGCGTGACCATCAGGACGAATGCGCCGGTCAACTCACTGGAGGAGCTCCGGGGGCAGGGTTTTGAGGCCATATTCCTGGCCGTGGGTGCGCACCGGGGCCAGCGCACCGGGGCTGATGGCGAAGAAGGGGTGGTGACCGAGGCGGTCACGCTGCTGCGTCAGGTGGCACTGGGCAAAGAGGTGTCGGTGGGCCAGCGGGTGGCCGTGATAGGCGGTGGCAACGCCGCTATAGATGCCGCCCGTACAGCCCTACGCCTGGGGGCCTCAGAGGTCACCATACTTTACCGGCGCACACGGCAGGAGATGCCAGCCCTAGAGGAGGAGGTAGACGAGGCCGAGGGTGAAGGGGTGGGACTGGTGCTACTGGTGGCCCCTACCAAGATGTGGCGGGAGGACGGCGCCATTAAACTGGAGTTGCAACGCATGAAGCTGGGGGATATGGATGCGTCCGGCAGGCGCCGTCCCGTGCCCGTGGAAGGAAGCGAGTTCGTACGGGACTTTGACACCGTCGTGGCCGCCGTTGGCCAGGCAGTCCAGCTTCCTTCCGGCATTGATATTCCCACCGCCGGGGGCAATACCCTGAGCGTGGAGGAGGATACATTGGCTACGCCGGTGTCCGGCGTGTTCGCCGGGGGTGACTGCGTTACCGGACCGGCCACCGTTATTGAGTCCATCGACCAGGGGCGCAGGGCTGCTACAGCCATAGACCGCTACCTGGGCGGAGACGGCGACATCAGTGAGGTGCTGCTGGACCCCGAGGCAGGGGCCGAGGCTATGGTCCCGGTGGACGAGGGAGAACGCCCTCGGGTGCCCATTCCCATGGTAGAGGGGGCGCACCATAACGGCTTCACCGCTTGTGAACTGGGTTACAGTTCGGAGATGGCCTTGGATGAGTCCCAGCGCTGCCTGAACTGTGACCTGGAAAGAGGTGACTGAATGGCCCAGGAGCTCATTACTCTAACCATTGACGACCATGAGGTCACCGCTCCTAAAGGCGGCACCGTGCTGGATGCCGCCAAGGGGGCCGGCCTGTATATACCCACCCTTTGTCATCATCCCAAACTGGAGTCATACGGTGGGTGCCGCATGTGTATCGTGGAGATAGAGAAGATGAGGGGCCTGCCCACCTCCTGCACCACCCCTGCCGCTCAGGATATGGTGGTGCGTACCAAGACGCCTCAGTTGGAGGAGCTGCGCCGCCAGGTGCTGGAGATGGTCTATACCGAGCACCCACACGCATGCCTGGTATGCTGGAAGAAGGAGCGGTGCCGCACCTTTGAGGTGTGTCAACGGTTCCCCTCGGTCAATATGCATTGTGTCTATTGCCCAAAGAACGGGCGTTGCGAGCTTCAGAGCGTGTCTGACTATGTGGACATGAAGCACCGCCCCATGACTCTGGGCTACCACTACCGGAATATGCCTGTCCAGAATGAGGACCCCTTCATCGTGAGGGACTTCAACCTGTGTATCCTGTGCGGCCGTTGCGTACGGGTATGCCAGGATGTGCGGGTCAACGGCTGCCTGGCCTTCACCTACCGGGGCAGCCAGGCAATAGTGGGCACCGCCTTTGACCGCCCGTATAAGGACTCCGGCTCCGAGCTGTGCGGCGCCTGTGTGGATATCTGTCCCGTGGGCGCTATCATGGAGCGGGACTTCAACTACAAGGGCGCTCCTGATAAAATCGTGAACACCACCTGCCCCTACTGTGGCACAGGCTGCCAGCTCTTGCTGGAGGTAAAGGATGGGCGGTTGATGCGCTCCACCCCCAACTCTGAAGGCCCCGCCAACAAGGGCCAGGCATGTGTCAAAGGTCGTTTCGGCCTGGTGGAGATGGTGCACCATCACGAACGCCTCACCACCCCCATGATACGGCGGGAAGGTAAGCTGATACCTGCGTCCTGGGATGAGGCCCTGGACGAGGTGGCCCGGGGCCTGTCCCAGTTCAAGCCGGAGGAGATAGCGGTATTCGGCGCCGGCAAGTGCACCAACGAGGACAACTATGTCATCCAGAAGCTGGCCCGGGCG
>JASLQE010000245.1 GCA_030744635.1 Dehalococcoidia bacterium
GGGGGGCGGTGCATCCCGCCTCCCTTACATTGCGCACATCTATATATGTGGCGTTGAAGTGGGGCATGTAACGGGCGCAGAACTCAATTATATCCAGGCATTCCCGCCCCGGTCGTACCTGGTTAGACATGGAACCTTTCACCAGATTTAGTTCAATCCCCCGCTTCCGGCACACATTAATGTAGCACGCCAGCGCAACCGCAGAAGGCGAAATAAGGTGCACCGAAGTCTTCTCCAGGTCAATTCCGTCAAACAATGTCTCGTGGTCAGCCAGGGTATCGAGCTGCACGCCATCTTTACCGGCGAAGCCTACAGTACGCTCATCATCGGTGTCGTAGCCATACCCTCCCATGGCCGATTTTACGGCTCCCACAATACCCAGCGCCGTCTGACCCTGGGAAAGAAGATAACGGCAACGCTCGTTCGTCTCCTCGGCGGTGCCCAACCCCACAACCTGCCTCAGGTTCCAGGAGCGGGAGCGGAACCCGGCGGGGAACAGACCCCGGGTGTAGGGATACTGGCCTGGGAAAGCGATATCCCTCTCGAAGTCTTGCTCCCGGACATCCACCGGGGTGTAGAGGGGTTTCACCTCAATGCCGGAGGGTGTATGGTAGCCGGCTCCTTCACCAGCTTTGACTATCCTCCTGACCTCAGCTTCGTAACGCGCTGTGGCCTCGTTTAGCTTGTTCAGGGTATCGGCGTCATACATAGCAGTCTCCCACAAGTTCCATCTGAAATTCGGATATTATCCGGTCTCCTGCATACGCTACTATGTTACACTGGCCCCTTGTCAGGCAACAAGCAGCGGGATGCCTCCACACCCCGGTCCGGCATCTGATACAATGCCTCCAGTAAAGTGCCCTGCCCGAAGGACCCGAACCCCTTCGGTTAGCTTTAGCAAGGGAGAGGAGGATACATGTCGCCCTTAGACCATATTACGGTGCTGGACCTGTGCCGGGGCTATCCCGGCAGTTTCGGGGTTATGTTCCTTGCGGACTTCGGCGCCCGGGTCGTCCGGGTGGACCCGCCCCAGGGGGGCCTATCCACCGGGGAGCGGGAGGCCGCCTTTGAGACCACCTTCCGCAACAAAGAGAGTATTGTGGTTGACCTGCGCCAGGAATCGGGGCGGGATGTGCTTTACCGCCTGGTACGCATGGCCGATGTGCTGGTAGAGGGTTTCCGCCCCGGGGTTATGAAGCGCCTGGGGGCCGACTACCCCACCCTGAAAGAGATGAACCCCCGGTTAATCTACTGCTCGGTGAGCGGTTTCGGTCAGGACGGGCCCTACACGCAGAAGCCGGCCCATGATATGAATTTTCTGGCCATCGCCGGTGCCCTTAGCATGATAGGCCCCCGGGATGGCAAGCCCTATCCCCCCAGCAACTATCTGGCCGATATGGGCGGTGCGGGCGTCCACACCGCCGTGGGCATCCTGATGGCACTCATGGCCCGCGAGAAGATGGGCGCCGGGCAGCATGTGGATATCTCCTACATGGATGGCACCCTGTCCCTCATGAACATGGATGTCTCCCAGTATTTCTCCACGGGTGTCCCTCCCCGACGGGGTGAGACCCGCACCACGGCGGGTGCCGTCTCCCACGATGTATACCTCTGCAAAGACGGGCGGTACTTTACCACCGCATGCACAGAAGTCCATTTCTGGGAGAACCTGTGCCGCGAGTTGGGGAAGGAAGAGCTTGTCCGGTTCCGCTTCGCCAAGGGAGGTGAGCGGGACAGGGTAAAAAAGGAGTTTGCCGCCATCTTCGCCACCCGCACCCGGGATGAGTGGACGGAGTTTTTCCAGGGCAAGAATGTTTGCGTGGGGCCGGTGCACCAGATTGAAGAAGCGGTAAAAGACCCCCAGGTGCTCCACCGTCAAATGGTGTTGGAGATAGACCATCCCACCGAGGGTAAAGTGAAGCAGTTGGGCATACCCATTAAGCTGTCCGATACTCCAGGGCAAATCCGCTGGCTGGGCGTACCCCAGGGTGCGCACACGGACAGGATTCTAACCGAGCTGGGTTATACCGGAGAGGAAGTTGCCGGGCTGCACGGCTCCCAGGCTGTGGTATAGCCCCAGGCCCTCTCCCAACCGGACCAGAAAACATCGAGGGCGCTCCGATGTATCGGAGCGCCCTCGATTAAATCTTCTGTTGTAATCCTCCTGTTTCCCTTGACCTATTGGGGCTATTTCCGGGTCTTGCGGTATTTCCAGAAGTCAGGCTCCCGCCTCTCCACAAAGGCGTTGCCCGCCTCTTTCAGGTCCGGGCTGTCATGCCACCACGGTATCATCAGCCTCTGGTGCATGCCGGACATCCCGGCCAGATATTCAATGTCGTGGTCAAAGGTGGCCTTATACACCTCTATGCAGTCCGGGGAGAGCTTCAGTAGTTCATCACACCAGGCATCCACCTCCTCCTCCAGCTTGTCCCGGGGCACCACCTTGTTAGCCAAGCCCAGTTGTAGTGCCTCCTGGGCCGTGTATCGCCGGGCGAACATCCATATCTCGCGGGCCTTCTTGGTGCCCACCACCCGGGCCAAATAGGGCAGGTAATAGCCATCGGCGGGGCTGCCCACACGCGCCCCGTTCTGGCCGAAGACGGCATCATCTGCGGCGATGGTGAAATCGCACATATAGGCCAAGTGGTGGCTGCCACCGATGCAATAGCCCTGTACCATGGCGATAACAGGCTTGCGACACATACGGATGAAATCGTCAATGCCCTTCTGGAACTGAGTGCCCCTCAAACCCCCGGCCTGCTCCCAGTTCACATCCCCGCCGCTGCCGAAGTGGTCCCCCACCCCACCAATGACCACCACCCCCACCATAGAGTCATGGCTGGCATCACTCATCGCCATGCCTATCTCTATCGTGGTATCGCCGGTGAAAGAGTTATAAGTTACGGGGCGGTTGACCAGAATACGGGCCACGGCAGCGCCATTATCCTTGTACCTCTTATCGTAGAAGATGTCCTGGAAATCGAAGCCCGGCACCTTTTTCCATTCGCCAGAAGCCATATTATTCCTCCTCCTCGTGTTTACGGTTTAGAAGCTGCCGATGACTACCTTGGCCTCCTTGATGGCCT
>JASLQE010000246.1 GCA_030744635.1 Dehalococcoidia bacterium
CCAAAATCCACCACCGATCTGTCCAGGCCCTGAATTTTAGGGCCTGAGCCGCCCTGCTGAGCCTGCACTTAAAGGGTGGCCCAGAGTTTCCAGCCATTGATAAGGGTGATCTCCGGCCCATTATGCTCTTTAGTTCCCGGCAGGAGCTCGGCTATCGGAAAATGGCAACACTCCCCCAAGTGGCCTGTCGCCCTGGAAGTCGCCACCTCTTGAGTTTATCTACCTTAGTTCTCGGCTGGTCTCAAGGTGAGCGCGCTGCCACAGCCAGGGCACTGTGCTTTGCCCACAGAGATCGCATGCGCCGCCGCACCTCGACGAGGAGTTCATAGGCGGGGTGGCCTTGGCTGAGGCGGATAATTAGCTGACGGGCACGGCTCACCACACGACCGGCCACGTTAATAAATCCAAATCGGACCGCTTTCAGCCGCTTGGGTGCCCATCCCTCGGGTAGCACCAGCCGCTTCATGAGGGAGTTCAGGTTGAAGGCGAGGACCCATTATCCCCCACCAGGCGGCGTTGGCGCCGAAGCGGCCGGAGGGCAGGTGTCCGCCGGCCAGGTCATCCTTCATGACCTTGTGTATCTCCTCACCTTTGCCGCACCTCGCTCGATGCCACCAGATAAGCTTGTCCCCCGGGATATCACGGTTGGTCACCATACCAAACACTTTGTACTGTCTCTCGCCGAAGCTCATGCTGGGGAAGGGAAGCTGGGCTTGCAGTCCCGGGAACTCCGCTTGCTTCAGCAACTCGCGAATGGCTATATAGCGATAGTCGGGGCCTTCCTTCCGTTGGGCCGTCCAATTGGGCACGAAGCATACCTCAGCCCACTCCTGCTCGGTCTTGACCCTATGCCCGTCAACCTCCCGCTCCAGTGGCTGCCACTCCATTTCCTCCACCTCGGCCACGGCACGCTTGAACTCGGCTGTTATATCAACCCCTATGGCAAACTCAATGACACCGAAACGCTCGCTCTGTCCCTCGGCACAGTAGCGGAGCAACTCTTTCAGATTTGCAGCCGTGTCGCCACGGAAACAGACCTTAATCACTCCCTCCGGCAACGCATCCAGTGTCTCCTGCAGTGCCCGCAGATTCTGATAGTTGGCAGGTACATTCCCATCTCGGAACTCCGAATGGGCCACTATGTCTTGCTCGGACCAGTAGGTGGTCATCGGCTGATAGGCCTTACAACCCTGGTAGCAGAACAGCGCTTCTCGCTTATAGGTCTCCACCAGGCTCGTATCCTGGTCCAGGGTGGCCTGCCGCTGCGGTGATCTCTCTTGTACAAACCGCAAAAAGTCCTCGTTCACCCGGCCCAAGGCCTGGAGATGCTCGTTCGCTGCCGGGATAAAGGCATGTCCCGCTGCCCGCTTCGCTTCCTCTGTCGGACTATCGAACGCCGACAGATACCGGAAAACCACCGATGGTGAGGGGACCGCCCGTTTTCGTTCCTTCCGCCAGCGCCGCTCTTGTTCCCGGCGCTCCTTGCGCCGGAGACCATGCAATTCCACCCGGCGCAGCACTTTGACAAAGCCCTCATCCTTTTCCAGCATCCGCAGGTCATCCACGCTATCCCCACCCGCCACATTGAGCAACACCAGAGCCATGACGACCTGGGCATCCGTCCATCCCTGGTCTTGCATGGAACAAACCCGCAGGTGGCGACGCATGGAATCAGTCAACCCGGACACCACGCCCAACTCCACATAAGGGAGTAAACCCGCCAGCGCTGTCACCCCTGAGGCGGTGGGCTCTTTCTCATACCGGAACGGCAGGACCCCTTGTGCTTCCATTTGTTCACCTCATTGGTGAAGGATTGGTCGCCTCTGCTCCCCATCTTAGTCTATCTGCTGCAGGTAGCCAACGAGGTTTATCACGGATTCTTGATGGTGAATTCAGGTTGACCCATAATAAAGGTTACCGAAGATGGTATCGTTGCCTCAACAAAAGTGTTACCCAGAGAGGGGAGTATGACACGAGGCAGCATACGAGAATACACCGAGGCCGTACGAGGCCGCTATCTTAGAGCTACAAAGAAGGAGAAGGTATGGATGCTGGACGAATACACCCAGGTGACCGGTTTTCACCGTAAGGCGGCCATCCGTCTGTTACACCGGGAGCACCCACGGGTGCGGGCCAGAGGCAGAGGGCGAAGGCCCGAATATGGGCACGAGGTAGCGGAGGCCTTGCGGAAGGTGTGGGAGGCCAGCGACCGGCTATGTTCCAAGCGTCTCAAGCCCTTTGTGGCTGAAATGGTGAGGGTGATGCGCCATCACGAGGAGCTGGCAGTTAATGCTCAGACAGAGGCCGAGCTATGCCGGATGAGCCCGGCCACCATGGACCGGCTGCTCAGGCCGTGGCGCCGGGCCGGAGGAAGGCGCCCCTTGAGCACCACCAGGCCGGGGAGCCTGCTCAAGAGCTCCATTCCCATACGCACCTTCGCTGACTGGACGGAGGATCGTCCCGGCTTCCTGGAGGTGGACCTGGTGGC
>JASLQE010000247.1 GCA_030744635.1 Dehalococcoidia bacterium
GGTCCTCCGCCAGCCTGGAAAGCAGCTCGCGCCGCGCTAGGTCCTCTTGGAACCGGGGCATATCCAGCCCCATCCCGGAGGCCACCTCCGCCAGCACACTGCGTTCGGCTATGTCTTTGCCCTGTACGTGGCGGGCATGGAGCAGGGCGGAGTGGAAACGGTTGAAGGCATCCTCGCCCTGACAGCGGGCGGCCTCGGCGGCCCCGAAGGCCCACAGGCCCCGGCTGGGGAAGTCATCCGGTTGCTCCCAGAGCTTCCATTCAAGGCCTTGCTGGCTGTTCACCTGTTCTAGGCTGAAATACCTCCAGCATATACTCAGCCCGTAACCCATACCCTCCCGTACCCTGTCCAGCCAGACCGCGGCCCTGTATACGAAGGGGCACATAAAGTCAAAGAAGATGTCCAGGTGTATGTGTTCAGCCATCGGTCCGCCTCCGTAACAGTGAGACTATGTTATACCCGCAGGCGGCATCGGTCAAACCGGTGCTGCCGATACTTTAACCGGTGGTTTGGCCATCAGCACCAGGAGGGCCGAAACCAGAGAGGAAGCCGCAAACACCCCGAAGACCCACAGGTAGTCCCCCACCAGGTCATACGCCATGCCCGCAATCACTGGCCCCGTGGCAAAGCCCACTATCTGGACAGGCCAGGCAACCCCACGGATGGTGCCCAGCGATGACCGCCCGTAGTAGTTTGCCCACATAACCGGCTCCAATGTCTGCCTGCCCCCAACGCTGACCCCGTAAAGCAAGGAGTAAAGGAATATCGTAACCGGCTGGGCCACCAGCAGGGCCACAATGGCCACACTTCCGGCCACCAGACAGGCCACCAGCCCAAAGCGCACAGGCACCCTATCCGCTGCCAGGCCGGAGAGCAAGCTCCCTGCCGCCACGAACAAAGCATACAGGCTCACTATTCCGGCTGCGGATAGAGGGGCCATGCCATGCCCCGTCAGAAACGGCACCTGGTGAAAGGTCACACCGCCGGCTGTCACCCCCGACACCAGCACGGCCGGCAGAAGCAACCACAGGGCACGGGTACGGGCTACCTCCCGGAAACGCCACTCCGGCTCTTCGCGCCCCTCCGGGCGTTCCTCATCGCCACTGCCATCGGCGGACATAGCGCCGTCTGGGTAGAGTCCCATATCCTCTGGACGGTGCCGCAGTAAGATTACCCCTGGCAGGACCACCAGCAGCCAGATGGCCATGCCGAAGACAGTCCAAGCGGTGCGCCAGTCGTAGACTTGGATTATGAACTGGGCCACCGGTGGGGCTACGCCAATGCCGGCAGCCATGCCGACTATAGTGAAGGCGGTAGCCCTGCCCCTCTTGAGTATGAACCAGTTGGCGGCGGCGACTGTGCTGGCCATCATCAGCACCCCGATGCCGGTGAAGCGGATGAGGGCCATAAGTATGTAAAAGGACAGCGGGGTGGTAACCAGTGACATTCCTATGGCCGCCAGACCCAGCAACGCCCCGGCTGCCGGAATTATTATACGGGTCCCGTAGCGGTCCAGGAGCGGGCCGGTGGGTATCACCGCCGCCGCCGCCAGCACCGTGCCCACACTGACGCCTCCGGAGATAAGGGTGCGGGACCACCCCAACTCCCGCGCGATGGGGTCCACAAAAACGGATAGCACAGATGCCTGGGCGGGGCCGCTGGCGAACATAGCTGCCGTAGCCACGGCTACTATAACCCAGCCATAGAAGATGGACTGCTTCCCGCTGTTAGCCGCTCCTGGGGCATGCCTCATCGCCAACCCGGAGTCCCCCGGGCCACCTCTGTTCACAAGGGCTATCCTTCCCTCAGAGGTCGTTTAGCCAACATCTCTTCGCCCTCCCCGCCCGGCGAACAGGTTTCGGGGGCGCACCCTCCAGACAATATCACTACCCAAGCCCCACATAGGTCTATGTAAAGACATGCGCCCCTCCCAACAGAGATTGTTCAAAGTGTAGTCCTCCAGGTTCCTTGGCGTCAAAGAGTCACCATTGGCAAAGTAGCCCTTGTGGAACTCAGCAGAAACGGGCGATAATCCAGGCGGGAAAGTATTACAGGGCAACAAAACAGGAGGAGCCAATGGAGTTAGGTGGACTCATCAATAGAAGGTACAGCGTCAGGTCATACAAGCCAGACCCTGTAGAGGACGACAAGTTGCAACAGGTGCTTGGGGCTGCGCGTTTGGCGCCGACCGCGGCGAATAAGCAGCCATTTCAAATCATAGTGGTTCACACGGAAGGTAAACAGGTTGAGCTTCGGCGCATCTATGACCGGGGGTGGTTTGTGGAAGCGCCCCTCCTGGTCTGCGCCTGCGGGATTCCGACGCAAGCCTGGGTGCACCGGGACGGCAAGAGTTATTTAGATGTGGACGTAGCTATAGCGATGGACCACCTGATTTTGGCGGCTACGAGCTTGGGGTTAGGCACATGTTGGGTCGGTGCTTTTGACCGGGTCGCAGCTCGAGAAGTGCTTGGCCTGCCTGATGATGTTGAGCCCATCGTATTCACGCCCTTGGGCTATCCCGCTGACCAACCCGGACAGAAGAAACGCAGACCGCTGAACGAACTGCTGAGGTACGAACGTTGGTGAAACCCATCTGACCTGCCCCGAACCTACCCAATTCACAGGGCGGGTACAACCACTTGACAACGCCATAACTGCGGCCTAAAATCGGCACAATATGCTGAACGGGTAGTCCGTACATTCTAGTGTAGTGTAGCCTATATATCGTTCGCTTTGGCCACCTTCGCGAGGATGCGCTAAAAGCGGCCGTCCAGGTGAAGAGTTTGAGCGCTTTGTTCAGGAAAGCGTGCACCCTGCTGGAACTCCTCCGAGGCCCGCTCCTCAAAGCGGCGGATGGTCACCATCTGCCGGTAGAGATGGACCGTAGCTTCCCTGTCTAAAGGCATATCACTACCTCCCAGGCGGGACACCCCATGGCCGAGGATATCTCACGATGGCCCTTAGCGCAGCGGTGCCATACCTCTTGTCCTCCACGGGTCGGTTTTCGCCTACCGGGTTTTCCAGCAGTGTATTCCCTGCGCCCTGCTCGGTCAAGATACCGAGTTGAGGGCAGAGCTATTTGGCCGTTCGTGCCTCCTTTGGTGGCATTAGGGGGTGGCTTAGGGGGGGGGGGTGACCTTGGGGACAGGGGCTGCTTTTCCTACCAGGAGCCATCCCTCCTTTGAGGTAAGCCATATAGGGAGCAGCCTGCTCAACGGGACCGCTGCCCCTTTTTGGGTCCTGTTATTCCCGGTGAAACATATTCAGGCTGCGGTTTAGCCCATAACATGAGAGCAACCGCTGCCAAGAACAAAGCTGCGGATAGTACAAAAGCCATATCATAGCTGCCGGTATAGTCAAAGATGAAGCCGCTTATGGCCGGCCCGGGGGCTGTGACGACATTAGCGCCCAACTGCAGTCCACCGGCCACGGCCGCCACCGACCTCAGACCGAAAAACTCCGGCACCATGGCCCGCATCAACACCGCATAGCCACCCCAGGCGAAACCGTAGAGAATGACGAAGGGATAAACAATAGCCGTGCTCTTTACGGAAACGAGCCAGACCAGGGCCAGGACGGAAATGGTTCCGCTGAGCACCCAGGGCAGCCGGCTTCCGGTACGGTCGGACATCGCACCCATAAGCAGCATACCGACAAAACCGGCAACTCCGGTGAGGGAGACCAAGAGCGTACCCGTGGTTGCGGTCAGGCCCAGGTCTGTAGCATAGGTCACCAGATGTGCAACCACCATATGTACGCCAGCCAGAGACAGACCGATGGCAAACAATACCTTCCAGAAATTTCCCGTGCTGGCCGCCTGTGACAGGTTTAGTCCCTGGCCGCGGCTGCGTTTACCCGTCACCGGCCGGCCACCCATCAGCTGCCCAAGTGCCAGTACCGACGCTCCTGCAGACAAACCCAATATCACATAAGTATCCCGCCAGCCCACGGCGGAAATGATTACAGCCACCGACAGTGGCACCAGGGCCGACCCCAAGCTGAAACCAGATACGCCCACTGCCAGCGCTAGTCCCCGCCGGTGCTGGTAACGCCGGCTGATTTCCCCCACAACGGGCATCAGTATGCCACTCACACTCAGACCAACCATCAGGTACAGGGCATATAGATGCCACATAGCCTCAACCCTGGAGAGCAGTAGATAGGCCACACCCATCAAGACCCCGCCCACAGATACCAGAGACCTTGCGCCGTACCTATCTGATAGGGAGCCCGCCAGAGGTGACAACAGTCCCATGCCCACCATCGATATGGACAGAGCGGCAGCTGTGGACCCCCGGTCCCATTTGAAGTCGTCCAGGAGGAACTTGAGGAAGACATTAAAGGATAGGATGCTTCCTAAGCTGGCGGTGGTGATGGCCATTCCAGCTACAGCTAAGCCGCCACCTAACGGCTTCCTGACGTTGGCTGCAGCCACGAAACTGGTGTCTTGGTCGCTATCGAGCTTGCTCA
>JASLQE010000248.1 GCA_030744635.1 Dehalococcoidia bacterium
GCAGTATCGCCATGGTGCGGACGGGCTGGGCCTCTTCGTATTGTGCCTTGTAGGGCGTGGTGGCCATGCCCACCTCGGCGCCCACGCTGACGCCTATCTCGGCTTCACCCCGGCCCACCCGCTCCACATTGGCCCGAGTGCCCCCGGGGAGGTGGCGTACGGTCACTTCACTGAAGCCACTCTCTATCATCTGGATGCCGGGGTTGGCAAAGAAGGTGTAAGACGAGCCTGGGGAAGATGTCCCGGAGAAGGTAAGGAAGCGGGGCATATCCACCTTCAGGGGTCCCAGGTCATCGGCCAAGGGGTGGGAGGTGTCAATCTCCAAGCCTATCACCGGGGCCAGCTTGACGCCCGGTGCTGCCGGGGCTGGGGCCGCCTGGGCCGGGGCGGCTGCTTTGGGGGCTGCCGGCGCGACTGGCGCGGTGGCCGGGGCAGCTGCTTTGGGGGCTGCCGCTGCCGCTGGGGCCTGTGGCGCTGCAGGCGCCGCAGGTTGTGCTGGGGCAGCCGGGGCTGGTGCAGGGGTGGCCTGGCTGCATGCAGCCAAGGCTAAGGCCAGCGCCAGCAGGATGCTGCCGACGGTGAGCCATTTGATTAGCGATTTCTTAGACCGCATCCTCTCCTCCTCCATCATTTCGTTATGGTCAGGGATGTGGTGGCTACCGTTCCCTCAGCATCCTCGGCCCGCAGTGTCTTCAATCCCGGCGCGGAGTTACTGGGGGTGGGAAGCTCAAACTGAAAGGCGCCGTTATCGTTTACCACCATCTCTTCGGGGCTGAGGTCTGCGGAGACGAGGGCAATCGCGGCTGGCCCTCGTAGGCCGTCTACCTCCACCAGAACTATGCTGCCGGGGGTAAAGCCTGCCCCGGTAACCGTTACATCGTCTCCCCGTATCGATGTGGAAGGGCTAACCACCACTGAAGCGCCGGGAAGACCTGGGGCATCCTTTCCCGCAGGCCCAGTGGACCCTTGGGGTCCTTGAAGACCGGGTTTGCCTGGTTCACCGGCAAGACCGGGTTTTCCGGAAATACCGGGGTTACCGGGCAGACCGGGCTTGCCGGGTTCACCGGAGATACCGGGTAGGCCCGCCGCTCCGGGGAGCCCGGGGGCCCCTTGGGGCCCTGCCGGTCCGGCGCAGGCCGCAACGGCAAGGAGCACCGCCATGACCAGGGACAGGATAACCGCCCCTCGTAGTGGCAACTTCATAATTGCCTCCTTTCTAAACATAACATAGATCCGTAAGGCCTTAGAAATACGATGCGCTCAAAGCGCACCCTCAAATATGGCCGACCAAAGCTCGCCAACGAGCACAAAGTCTGACGCATTATATGGGCATGGAAACCGTTTGTCAAGCAAGTGTACTCGTTCAGTACATTAGTGACACATCCTC
>JASLQE010000249.1 GCA_030744635.1 Dehalococcoidia bacterium
CACTGGGGTGTCCGGCGGCAGTGTGGGCTGTGGGGTGGCAGCGGGGGTGGGTGCCTGCGTTGGTACCGGGGTGGCCATTAAGTCGGGCGGCGGTGCCGGTGCCTGGCTGCAAGCACCGGAGGCCATACCCAGCATTAGTGCCGCATCGAAAAGCCGCAATACCACTGATTTTCGCTGTTTCAGGTGTGCCATGTCCGGCTCTTAGAATACTATTCGGCGATGCCCATTCATAGACATGCTGCTCACTGTGGATAGCCATCTATGGTAATGTAGGGTGAGACTGCGAGGATATCAAAGTGGAAATCCTGTTCGCCGCCGCCGAGGTAAGTCCCTTTTTCAAGGCCGGTGGGCTGGCAGATGTGGCCGGCTCCCTGCCGCTGGCCATGGCTCGCCTGGGGCATACCGTACGCCTGGTGGCTCCCTTGAACCTCGCGGAGCCTCCACCGGGGGCATCGCTCCTGCCCAACCGGCTGGATATTACTGTGGCCGGACGGCATGAGGCCGCATCGCTCTGGCAGTTGCCCCTGGAAGAGCGGGCGACGCTTTATCTTATAGACTGCCCTCACTATTTCCGCAGGGGCCATGTGTACGATGAGGATGACCTGGAGCGCTTCACTAGGTTCTCACTGGCCCTGGCCCAGCTCCCATACCTGCCGGGTTGGAAGCCGGATGTTTTCCATGCCAATGACTGGCATGTGTGTCTGGCGGTGCGTGAAGTATCCAACGCCGGGGGGCCACCTGTGTTGCTGACAGTCCACAATGTCCAGTACCAGGGCCACTTCTCGCCGGAGTGGTTTGAGTTCACGGTGGGTACGTTCCCGGAGGCTGAAATCTTTCACCAGAATAGGGTCTTTCCCAATATGCTGGGCCTCGGCCTCATCCAGGCCCAAACTGTAAGCACGGTGAGCCACACCTTTGCCCGGGAAATCGTCACACCGGAGTTCGCCCACGGCGAAGAAACATTGTTTGCTCACCGGCAGCGGCCGGTGGTGGGGATACTCAACGGCCTGGACTACGACGATTTCAACCCCGCTGCCGACCCTATGCTGGCTGTCCTCTTTGACAGTTCCTCTTTGGAGGAACGGGCTGTAAACAAATCGGTCCTCCAGGCCTGGGTGGGATTGCCCCAGGGGACCGGGCTGCCCCTGCTGGGGATGGTGACTCGACTGGTCGAGCAAAAAGGCCTGGATATCCTTGTTCCCGCTTTGGAGCGGTTCCTGCTGGGCGCAGAAGCGCAGCTTATCATTCTGGGGGACGGGGAAACCCGGTATAAGGATGAGCTATCATGCCTGGCAGGTATTTATGGTAACAAGATGGGAGTCGTGTTTGGCTTTGATGAAGGTATGGCAAGGTTAATATATGGGGGGTGTGATGTTTTTATTATGCCATCAAGCTTTGAACCGGGGGGGCTGGGGCAGCTTATCTCCATGCGCTACGGGGCCATTCCCCTGGTGCGCCATACCGGTGGCCTGGCCGATACGGTTACCGACCTGACCGAAGACCTGTCACAGGGCAACGGCTTCGTGTTTCGGGACTATACCCCCGAGACCCTGGAGGCGGCCCTGGACCGTGCGGTGTCCAGCTTCGCCCTGCGGGAGGAGTGGATTCGCCTTCAGCGGAGAGTGATGGGGCTGGACTTCTCCTGGGGTGCCTCGGCCAGGGACTACGAGGCCTTATACCGTATTATGGTGGAGGGCTCCAGGAAATAGGGGCACCTTCAGGCGAGAAGCTCTCCAGATTTAGCCCTCGGGAGGGCGTTGGTGAAAGGCAAATCGCCGCTCAAGCCCTTTATCAATGTGTCGTTCGGCCCTATAATAGCCCTAATTAGCTTGCAGGAGGTGACCGCTATGGAATACGAGACACTTGCCGTGGAGCGCCGGGATGGCATTGCCCTGGTTACCATGAACCGACCGGAGAAACTCAACGCCTTGGACCGACGCATGTGCCGGGAAATTATCCGGTTACGGGAGGACATGGAGAACGATGCCAATGTCCGGGCGGTCATCCTCACCGGCGCCGGCCGCGCCTTCTCCTCTGGTGGCGACATCCAGGACCTCATGGTGCGCCTGGTTAATGAGACCGTAAAGGAAAAAGAGGAGACCATACGCCTGGCTGACCAGGCGTTCCTGCACCTGAAGATGATGGAGGTGCCCACCATAGCCGCCGTGAACGGGGTGGCCGCGGGGGGAGGCTGCTGCCTGGCCATGGCGTGCGATATCCGCATCGCCATGGAGGACGCCAAATTCGCCCTGGTGTTTGTGCACCGTGGCCTGAGCGGGGCCGATGCTGGTGCCACCTATTTCCTGCCTCGGATAGTCGGCTCCGGGTGGGCGGCGGAGCTACTCTACACGGGTGATTTCATCGATGCCCATCAGGCGGAGAAGCTGGGACTGGTGAACCATGTGGTGGCCCCGCAGGACCTGATGGAGGCTTCCTGGGCGCTGGCCCGCCGCATTGCAGATGGCCCGGCCGTCGGTATGCAGATGACCAAGCGTGCCCTGGGCAGGTCCATCATGTCTGGGCTGGCCGACCAGCTTGACTTCGAGGCCGCCGTGCAGACCATCTGCTTCCAGACCGAGGACCACCAGGAGGGCGTGCGCTCCTTCATAGAGAAACGAGAGCCCCAGTTCAAGGGGAGGTGAGGGGGAAACATAGAGGTGTATAACCAGTCATTTCCTTCTACCCACGGGGGTGGGGGGACTTCGTCCCCCGCCCTGATGGTGTTGGGGTGAAAGAAGCACCGCTGACTAATATCCGCCACAGAGAGTAGGGGTATAGGGTTTCTTTTTCTGTGTCTGCCCCTCATTATCTTAACATTCCCTTGAATGGTAGACATAACATATTCATATGTATATTTTGACAGTTTGCGTTCAATATGTCGAGAACACCTGTGCTGAACCTGAGTGCCAACAAGCTGACGAAGCTGCCCACCGAGATAGGAAAACTGACCTCCCTCACTGAGCTGGACTTGGATTTCAACCGGCTGACGGCGCTGCCCCCCGAGTTGGAGATACTGGTGTACCGAGGGGTAATTATACACTCCGGGAACCCGCTCAAAGGATAACAAATATCAATGTTGTTCCACCAAAGTGTTCCCTCGGGCCAGCAGCGCCTCAAGGTGTGGCTTCCCTTGAACTAGAGCGGCCATGATTATTGTGGGCATACCTGTGTTTGTGCGAAAATGCTCTCCTTGGAAAACAGTCCTCGCCCCAGTGGCACCAAGAAGCTCAGCGGTCGGGATGAATACCGACTGCATGTCGGCGATTACAGAGTTCTATACACCATTGACGACAGGAATCGTGAGGTTATCGTCTTCGCAGTAGGCCACCGCGGGAAAGTATATCGCTGAGCCCGCGCTAAGACCACCGGCAGACTGGCCCCATGCAGGTCGGTATTGCACTTCTTTCAGCAGTGCCCCTACATCAAGAAGAACGGCCCAAATATTACGGCTACTTTGCCCACCACTTTTATCAGGATGTTCAGCGAAGGCCCGGCGGTGTCTTTGAAGGGGTCGCCCACGGTATCGCCGATAACGGCGGCCTTGTGGGCCTCTCCACCCTTACCCCCATGCTGCCCGGACTCAATGTACTTCTTGGCGTTGTCCCAGGCACCGCCGGCATTGGCCATGAAGATAGCCAGCAGGAAGCCGGACAGTAGCGCACCCATCAGCATACCCGCCACCGCCGCCTTGCCCAGGGTAAAGCCCAGTATCAGCGGGGTGGCCAGGGCCACCAGGCCCGGGCCCATCATACCCCACAGGGCCTTCTGGGTGGCGATGTCAACGCACTTTACATAATCAGGCTTGGCGCTTCCCTCCATGAGGCCCTTTATCTCCCGGAACTGCCGCCTTACCTCTTCCACCACCGCAGAGGCACCGCCACCCACCGCCTTCATAGCCATGGCGGCGAAGACAAAGCATATCATGGCCCCTACCAGCATCCCCGCCACCACCTTAGCGTCCATGATATCCACCATCCCTATTTCGGCAACCTCCAGGTAGGTGGCCACCCATGCCAGCGCGGCCAGGGCGGCGGATGCGATGGCGAAGCCTTTGCCGATGGCGGCGGTGGTGTTGCCCACCGCATCCAGGGTCTCGGTGCGCTCCCGCACCTCTTTGCCCAGCCCGGCCATCTCCGATATACCGGCGGCGTTATCGGCGATGGGGCCGTAGCAGTCTATGGCAAGGAGCATGCCCAGGGTCACCAGCATGCCCAGGGCTGCGATGGCGATGCCGAAGAACCCGGCGGCCTCAAAGGCCACCACGGTGGCCGTCGCTACCAGGACGATGGGGATAACGGTGCTCAACATACCCACGGAGAGGCCCTCTATTATGATAGTGGCGGGGCCGGTAAGGCTGGCTTTGGCAATGCCCTTGACCGGACCGTAGTCCGAGGTGAAGTACTCGGTGGACTTGCCTAGCAGGAAGCCGGCCACCAGGCCGGTAGCCAGGGCGATAAATACCTTCAGTCCGTCGTCGCCCTGGTAGCTGGGGCTAAGGGTGAAGGAGTCCCCCAGGTAATAGCGGGTCGTGAAGTAAGACATAATCAAAATAAGGATACCGCTGACATATACCCCTAAGTTCATGGCGGAGGCGGCCTTGCGAGTCTGCTCCTCAAAGCCGCCCGTGGACTCGGAGGGGCGCACGAACATGGCGCCGATGATAGAGGCCACCACCCCGGCACCGCCCAGGAACAGGGGCAGGAGGTATCCTTTGGCCTCCTGATCGAAGGCCACATAACCCAGCAGCATGCTGGCTATCAGGGCGGAGACATAGCTCTCGTAGAGGTCTGAGCCCATACCGGCCACATCGCCCACATTATCGCCCACGTTGTCGGCAATCACCGCAGGGTTACGGGGGTCGTCTTCGGGGATGCCCGCCTCCACCTTGCCCACCAGATCGGCGCCCACATCGGCGCTCTTGGTGAAAATACCGCCGCCCGCCCTGAGGAAGAGGGCCACCGATGAGGCCCCGAAGGCGTAGGCCAACCAGACATGGGTATCAGCGGTGAACAGTGGTAGCAGGGCTACCGGAAACAACCCCAGGCCCAGCACGGTAAAGCCCATCACCGCCCCACCGGAGAAGGCAATGCGCAGCGCCCGCGAGTAGCTGTCTATGGCGGCATGTGCGGTGCGACCGTTTGC
>JASLQE010000250.1 GCA_030744635.1 Dehalococcoidia bacterium
GAGTTCTCCGGAGATATCTTCATCACAAATGAATTTCTTATCATCACGCATATTCTTCAGACTTTGAATCAGTTGAATGGAGTCAATATCAAAGACCCCCTTGGCTGAGGGGTGATTCCCAAACTTCTGGTGGTCTCCGGAGAGGCACAGGAAGTTTTTTATTCCCAGGGCCACTGCGCCCAGGACATCGGCCTGAATGGCCAGGCGGTTGCGGTCCCGGCACACAATCTGCATCAGCGGGTCGGTGCCGGCCTGCTTGAGCACGGTGCATCCGGCCAGGCTACACATCCGCACTATGGCTGTCTGGTTATCCGTGATATTCAGGGCATCCGTATAGTCCTTGAGCATAGCGCCCTTCTCACGGATGCCCTCAGTGCCGGTGCCCTTGGGCGGGCCCACTTCCCCGCTGACGGCAAAATGTCCCTGTGCCAGCACCTTTTCCAGATTGCTGTTCGATTTAGGCTGTTGGGATTCGGCCATACTACTCCCCCTGTCCTGTCTGGACCATGAGGTCCTCCCTGACGAATGAACGGGGGCCTCTGGCATCGTTCATGCTCCACTCCCGGGTGGGAACGACTTCGCTGAGTTTGTCGAGCTGGCCCAGGGCCTGCATACGGTCATAAATCTTGTGCCAGATGCAGGGGACATCGGGGGAAATCTCGCAGTGCCCTTCTTCCGAGCCGCCGCACGGACCGTTGAGGAGCCGCTTGGCGCATCGGGCCAGGGGACATAGCCCCCCCGTCAGGTGAATCAGGCAGTCCCCGCAGGCCACGCACCTCTCCGTAAACTGCCCAAGCTCCGGTGACAGGCCCAGGAAAGCGGTATCGTTTCCGGGTAGAACGGGCTTGTCCGGGAAACTATCGGCAACGCAGTTCATCCCCACACCGCATGCCAGGGAGAGCACAACATCCGTCCCCTGTATGAGCTCCCGCGCCTCCTCCAGGAACTCCAACTCGCACTGCCTCTTGACCACAAACTCCTGAAACTCCTGGTTGTTTCCATTGACGGTGCTGCGCAGGCGCAATATGGAGGACAGTACGGCGACCTCTTTCTCCCCGCCCGCAAGGCTTACCGCCGTGCAGGTGTTACAGCCCAGTACCAGCACGCGGCGGTATGGGGCCGTCATCTCCCCAATAGACTCAATGGGCTTATGTTTGGCCTTAATCATTTCTTTTCCTCGCTCTGGACGGCTTGCTGGGCTGCCTGGACAAGGTGCTGGGGCAGGGAGCCGAACTGCTGGGTCTCCAGGTCAAGCATCTCCACCAACACATGCCCAAGGCCGGCCTCCCGCAGAATATTGCGGGCGGTATCGGCTCGGCGCTGCGCCCATACCATGGTCTTCTGGTAGGGGCAGTCATCATCGGAACAGCCCACCAGGAACACCCGCTCCGCCCCCAGTGCCGCAGCCTTCAGGATATGCTGCACATCAATTTTACCCAGGCAGGGGATGCCCACCATGCCCGTGGTATCTGCACCGCCCAGATAGTGGCTATTGTAGGCGCAGAAGAACACCGCCTCCTTCTTGCCACCGGCCAGGGCCGCCTCCAGGCGCTTAGGGATATCCTCCACCCCGGCCATTCGGAAGGAGATGGCGTTGGCCGGACACTCCCCCACACATATTCCACAGGCCTGGCACTGGTCCACCCGTATATCAATCTTGCCGGCCTCTCCGGCTACGGGAACCCCGTAGGGGCATACCCGCACACAGGTGAGGCAGGCCACACACTTGTCCTCTATTAGCTGGGCACCGTTGCCGCAGTTGAGACAGCGGCGGGCCTCCTTGATACCCGTATCCGCCGTATAGCCCAGGTCCACCAGGTCGAAACAACCTATCCGGCGGTCTACCTCTATCGCGGGTACCGCGTTCCTGTCCACGGTCTTTACATGCGACTTCACTCCCTCATCCAACTGAGGCAGGGAGGCAGGCTCTTCGAAAGCGAATTGCTCCCCCCGGAGGTAGGCATCCACAGCCAGTGCGGCCTTACGGCCCTGGCTCATGGACCGCACCGCCGAGCCAGGCCCGGTTACCACCTCACCGCAGGCGAACACACCTTCCTTTTCGGTGGCCATAGTATTGGGGTCGTAGGTAAGCTGCCCTCTCTCATTCAAGGAGACCCCCTGCTGAGGCAGCCAGGAAACATCCGAAGCCTGGCCGATGGCCAGGATTACAATGTCACCGCCAATCAGGGTGCAGCGGTCTTCATGAAAAGTGGGGTTGAACCTGCCCTGGTCATCAAAGACCGATTTCACGGCCTTGCACTCCAGAACGGAGACCCTGCCGTTCTGGGCGATGATTTGCTTGGGGCCCCAGGAGCAGTTCATCTCAATGCCCTCTTCAGCGGCTTCCTCTATCTCCCAGGGGTAGGCCGGCATCTCATCGTGGGATTCCAGGCATACCATCTTGATGGCCTTGGCACCGGCCCGTAAAGCGGAGCGGGCGGTGTCTATGGCTACATTGCCGCCGCCTATTACTATGACAGTCCTGTCCGCCGGCAGCCTGTAGCCCTCGTGGTTGATCGCCTTGAGGAAAGGCAAGGTAAGCAGTACGTCTTCGCTATCAGCACCCGGGATATTGAGGCCGCGGCTGAGCGGAAGCCCCAGGCCAAGTACAACGGCCTGATAGCCCTGCTGTTTCAGCCCATCAATAGTCAGGTCTTTCCCCAGAGCCTTGCCGGTCTGGATATCCACCCCCAGTGCCTGGATGCTGGCTATGTCCCTGCTGGCCAAGTCCCGGGGGAGGCGGTAGAGTGGAATATAGTTCATGACTGCCCCGCCAGGGGCATCCTCTTTCTCAAACACAGTGACCCTATGGCCCATAACGGCCAGGTCATGGGCGGCGGTAAGCCCCGCCGGACCTGAGCCGATAACGGCAACGCTCTGCCCCGTGGCGGCAGCCCCGGCAGGAGGTACAAGGGGGCCGCCGTTTTCTATCGCCACTCGCTTCAAGGCGCGGATGGAAAGTGGTTTATCGGCGTGTCCCCGGCGGCACTCGTTCTCACAAGGATGGGAACAGATGGTAGCGCAGATGGAGGGGAGGGGGTTGGTCTCCATCACCAGGGCCAGGGAGCGCCTGAAGTCCCCTGTTGCGATGGCCGCCAGGTAGCCCCGGATATCCTGGTGGATGGGGCAGGTGGCCTGGCACGGCGGCATAACCGTGTTCTGATTGGTCAGCACCATTG
>JASLQE010000251.1 GCA_030744635.1 Dehalococcoidia bacterium
GCCGTAGTACTGGCGCAGGATGGGTTCAAAGATGTGCACCACCACATCCCCGAAGTCCATGAGCAGCCATCCCGAGCCTGTTACACCCTCCTGGTGAAGCAGCCGCAGCCCCTCCCGTGAAAGGGACTGGTCTATCTCGTCACGGATGGCTTCAATCTGCCGGGTTGTCTGGCCGCTGCATATGACGAAGTAATCGGCAAAAGTAGATAGCTTTGTCAGGTCCAGCAGCAGAATATCCTGTGCCTGCATCTTGCTGGCCGCCTCGGCGGCTAACTTGGCTAATTCCAAGCCTTCCAGAACCTTTGTCACCTTCATCAGTATTATTATATCATGGGGATTCAGGCAGATTGATTGTTGGGGAGGGCTAATGAAACTACAGGCGCAGGGACTGGGTGAGTTTGAGGCCATGGTGACGGCCCTAGAGAGTATCCACCGCCACCGCAAGGCCTCCCCCACCACCCCCAGCGACGAGCTCTACTACGAACTTATCTCGCACTATAACCGGCGCATCCTTAACGCCAGGGCGGAGGCCAAACCCCTGGTGGGGGCTACCGTCTATGTGCCCAATGAGTTGCTCTATGCCATGGATATGGTGCCCATGGTGATGGAGAATGTGGCGGTTACCTTCTCCATCATCCGGGGGGCGCAGGAGGGAATGTTGAACACGGCTAAGGGCTACGGACTGCCTCCGGAGGTGTGCTCCAACCACCGGGTGATGGCCGCATTCTTCCTCAACGGCTGGGCGCCGCCACTGGATGCGGTGGTGTGGACCCATGTCCTTTGTGACAATACCGCCAAGCTGGGCGAGGCGGTGGCCGATATTTGCGGTGCGCCCGGCTTCTTCCTGGACAGGCCCTACCGGGACTCCGGCCCCGGGGTGGACTACCTGGCTGGAGAGCTGCAGAAGATGGCCCTCTTCCTGGAGGGCGTCACGGGGCGCAACCTGGATGGGGATAGGCTTTTAGCGGCCCTTGACTGCTCCCACCGCATGGTGCAGCTACAGCAGGAGGTGGATGACCTTCGCCAGCAGGTGCCCTCGCCGGTGTCCAACCGGAAGATTTACCAGATGCTATTCATCCACTGGCTGTACTCCGGCTCCCCTGAGGGGGTGAGGTTCTACCAGGTGGTGCGGGACGAGCTACGGGAGCAGACAGGCCCCGCTCTGCCGCCGGAGCGTACCCGGCTCCTCTCCCTGTTCGTGGCTCCCAACTATGACTGGAAAATCCTGGACTGGATGGAGCGGGAGCACGGCGCCCGTATCGTGGGCGACCCCTACCACTGCCACTGGGGCCCTTGGGAGCACGACCCCTCCCGCCCCCTGTGGAGCCTGGCAGGCAAGCTGCTGAATACACCGGCCTGCAAGCAGCTCCACGGGCCGGTGGAGGGGTTCGTGGCCGATGCCCTGCAGGATGCCGCGGACTTCAAGGCCGATGCCGCCATCTACTGGGCGCACACCGGATGCCGCCAGGCCTGTGGCGCTATCCGCACCGTTAAGGACGCCCTTGCAGATGTTGGTCTGCCCCTGCTGGTGCTGGACTGCGATATCACTGACCCCACCTTCGTCAGTGCCGAGGAGCTAAAAGACCGTATGGAGGCCTTCTTTGAGATGCTGGAGGAGAGGGCTGAATGAAACCCTATTCCTTTACGCTTCCTATCCGCACCTCAGCAGCGGCTTTGAGGTGGACCAACTATCTCCCACTACTGTATCGTTCGCAGTCACCAGTTGCGTTTCTCAGGAGGCCCGGCAGCGCATGGACATGGGGCTTTTTCCCTGCCGTGAGGTGTGCCAGGGGCAGTTCGAGGGCCTGGCGCGTGCCATCCCGCCAGGGGCGTGGGTCACCTGTGTTGCCTGCGCCCCTCACCGGAGTTGTGGTGTGAGTGGCGCGTTTTCATCTGGAATAGAGGAGGGCAATCATCAATACCTGTATACGCGTAGATATGTAGGCAGGATTTTAAGGGGAGGCACCGCGTGAGACGGACTTATGAGATTAACGAGCTGGCCAAGGAAGAGTCGTGGCGCATGTTCCGTATCATGGGGGAGTTCGTAGACGGTTTTGACGTGCTGTCCCAGTTCCAGCCGGCGGTTACTATATATGGCTCGGCGCGCATAAAGGAAGACCACCTAGTATACGCCCAGGCGCGGGAAATAGGCGGAGGCCTGGCAAGGGCTGGATTCTCAGTGTTTACCGGGGGTGGCCCTGGGGTGATGGCGGCGGCCAACCAGGGTGCCAAGGAGGAGAGAGGCAACTCCATCGGCCTCTTCATAAGGCTCAACAGCCAGGAAACTCCCAACCCCTTCACCACCTTATCCCTCAGCTTCCGGTACTTCTTCGTGCGCAAGGTGATGCTGGTGAGGTATGCCACCGCCTTCATTCTGATGCCCGGGGGTCTGGGCACTATGGACGAACTCTTCGAGACCCTCACCCTCATTCAGACACAGAGGATACGGCCGTTTCCCGTCATCCTGTTCGGCTCCCAGTATTGGAATGGCCTGCTGGAATGGATGCGGAAGGATATGATTGGGGACCGGTTCATAAAGCCAGAGGACCTGAAGCGGCTGGTTATTACCGATGACCCCGCGGAAACGGTGGCGGTGGTGGAGCGGTGGTACCGCAAGGGGCACAGGAAAGCCCGGTCGTAGGACAAGGAAGGAGGTGCGTCAGGATGAATAGTGGAGCTGCTGTGACTACTGCGGCTGCTGCCGCAATCGCACGGGCAATCAAGGCATTCGGGACCATAGTCCGGGTGGATACAACAGACTTTTAACCATAATATCAAAGACAAATAGAGCTCTCGCAGTTATGGCTGAGAGTAAGTTTCTGAAGGCCAGCTATCGGTACTTGACCAGTTACAAAAGCCTGT
>JASLQE010000252.1 GCA_030744635.1 Dehalococcoidia bacterium
TGAGCTTTTTGGGGGGTACCCTTGGTACCGCAGTATTATCGAAGGGGAAGGCTATGACCAGTTCCAGTTCCGGATGCAGGATGACCTGCTCCACCTCTACAAAGAGACGCTGGAACGGGAGGACAAAATTACCATGGCCCACAGCATCGAGCTGAGGGTGCCGTATCTTGACCCGGAGGTAATCCACACTGCTATGAGCATAGCTCCCGAGCTTAAGGTCTTTGGCGGTGATGATGTCCTGGGCAAGCACGTACACCGGGAACTGGCTGTGGAGATGGGTATCCCGTATGAATGGGCCATGAGACCCAAGGAAGCGGCCCAGCACGGGGCTGGAGTCCATGACCTTCTTGACAGCCTTGCCCGTAGCAATGGGTTTGGTCCCGATGTAGCCGAAAGGGTAGGCTACTCCGCCGAAGATAACACGGATGAGCAGCTTGGCAGCTCGGCGCGGTACGGGTATCGTTACGGCGACCCCCAGATGTGGGAACCCCAAGACCATGTACAGCTCTTTTTGGACTGGGTAGCTTATGAGAATGACTTGCTCAATGAGCCTGACCGGACTCGGGTTGCCGAATTCGTAGAAGAGGCCCGGACCTAACGAGACCATTCGCTCTTTCCCGGACGCAGGCCAAATGGGCTCTTTCATGGCTAGTTTCGGTTGCACCCTGTTGGGGGATGGTGACAGTGTATGACTGATATCGTGCTGCCCCAGGTGGTCTTTACCGACCTTGACGGCACACTGTTAGACCTGGACACCTACTCCTTCGCTCCTGCCTTGCCGGCGGTGCAGGCCCTACTGAACAGGGGCGTGCCCATCGTTTTCTGCTCGGCCAAGACCAGGCCCGAGCAGGAGGTCTATCGGCAGCAGATGATGACCCGAGACCCATTTATAGTGGAGAACGGGGGCTGTATCTTCATCCCGGAGGGTTATTTCCCTTTTGAGTGTCAGTATGACAGGGTGGTGGACGGCTACATACTCATAGAGCTGGGTACCCCTTACAGGGAGATTCGAGAGGCCCTGAAGCGGTTAAAGGCTGAAAAGGGTGTTAACCTCAGAGGGTTTGGGGACATGAGCGTAGAGGAGGTGGCGGCGATTACCGGCCTGGACCTGGAGATGGCCCGCAGGGCACGGCAAAGGGAATACAGCGAGACATTGACCGAGGTCAACGGGCCACTGAAGGTAGAACAGGCCCTGGAAGCTCTAACAGAGGTTGGCCTCAACTGGACCCACGGCGGCAGGTTCTACGGGGTTATGGGCAGCAACGATAAGGGCAAGGCCGCTTCTATTCTAATTGAGCTGTTCAAGAGGAAACTGGGCAGGATTCGTACCGTGGGCTTAGGGGACAGCTTGAATGATTTACCGCTGCTGGCCGCCGTTGACACCCCGATACTGGTGCAGAAGCCTCAGGGCAGTTGGGAGAAGGTGGAGCTACCTAACCTCCGGCTGGTGACCGGCGTGGGCCCCGTAGGCTGGAAGCGGGCCATAGCGGAGTTTGTGTTGACGGACACCCCTGAGCAGGGTGGGCCATGACATAATGAAACTCTGAGACTGATGGAAAGCAAGGAGGAGCTATGGCTGAGCCGCCAGCAGGCGTATCCCTGGAGCGGGCATGGAAGGCCACCGGCAAGGCCCGGGGCCGCTATATGGGAGAGCTGGAGCGGCTGGTATACCAGAAGTGGGGGGAGGAGGGGCTGGAGGTCATCGGCCAGGTATGGGCCGATGGCGCCAACCGCACATTTATCCAGGGGCTGCAATCATTCGGCATCCAGAGGGATGATGCCGCCGCCTATGCCAAGTTCTTCGTGACCGCTAATTCTATGCTGGGCTATGATATGGAGCTGGTAGAGGCCACCCCTCAGCGGGCGGTGTTCCGCTACCATACCTGCCATGTGTTCCCCGGGGCGGACAAGGTAAACGAGACCCTATGCCGTCAGGCCCATTTCAGATTTGAGGAGCGGGCCTGCCAGCTACTCAACCCCAGGCTGAAGTCGACCATCACTAAGCTACAGACGGCGGGCGACTCCTACTGCGAAATCGTGGTTGAGCTGACATAACCCCGCCGGGTTCTGTGCCCCCCCGGCACTTGGACTCTACTAAAAGGCCAAGCCCCCCGGCATCCCTGGCTCTAAGTCACCATGCCCTGTGCCACGACCCTACGGTCTGTGGCGATAGCGGAAAGCTACTCGGTCTCTCGTTTTCAGGCCGTGTGCTTCGAAGAACCCCTGGTTCACCTCCAGGGCGTAGCGGTAGGGGTGGGCCGGTGCCTTGCTCTCTTCGTCCAGGGGCTCCATGTCCAGTATGTCCAGGATTATACCTTCGGCCGAGATAAAGGCTATGGACAGCGGGACGTAGGTGTTCTTCATGTAGAAGGGGACCAACATTGTGTCCCCGAAATCAAAGAGCATGCCCCTGTTTGGAGGTAAATAGGTGCGGAACATGAGGCCTCTCATCATCCTCTCGGTGGTATCCGCTACCTCGGCCTTCACGAAGGCGGACTGGCCCGAGGCCCCGTGTATGGTAATACAAGCCACAGGGGGAGGAGTGACGGTGTGAGGGTTGGCGGCACCGGCGAACACCAGCACCGCCAGTGCCGCCAGGCCGATGGC
>JASLQE010000253.1 GCA_030744635.1 Dehalococcoidia bacterium
CACTGGGGGGGGGGCCCCCCACACAAAAACCGTGGGGGGGGTGGGGGGCACATGAAAGCATCCATTCTTTAGGTACTAAGTGTTACTTCTCGCTCCGTAGGTGTATCTTGAAGCGCACATGGCCCAGGCCGCCCCAGTCCAGGCCGGGGTCCATACACCCCGCCATCCTGGCTTGGCCCCGGGGTGTGTGCTTCACGCCATTCAAAGCCAACTCCCACATCCCGTGGCAGTGAGGCATAATGGGGGTGAGTGCCCGCATACACAGTGGGCAGTTGGTCTCCTCGGTGTTCAGCATGAAGGGCAGGATGTTGAATACTAGCTTGTGCCCCTTCCGGATTCCAGCCAGGCAGTTCACGGAACTCATAACCTCGGCGATAATGCGCACCTTTTCCGCACCGGCGCACATGGCCATCACGCCCTCCAGGCGGGGTGACAGGTCGGCCATCTCGGCCTCGTTGATGTCCAGGGTCTCTCTCAGCTTGCCGGCTATCTGTGGGTCCAACATGTTGTGCTCCTATCTATGCAGGTTTCAATTCAGGGGTCATAGGGAGGTAGTTTTCACCGCGGCCAGCGTATGCTGCAGGGTGGCGTCATCCATTTTGACCAGGGTGCCGCGGATGCCGAATTCGGACCGGAGGCGTGTAGGCACGCAGCAGCAGTGGCAGCAGTTGCACAGGGCATAGAACTCCTCCTGGCACTGCATGAGGGTATGGAACAGGTCCCGTCGGTGGCATTCATCCAACAGGGCATGGGCCTGCTCCCTGGTGACAGGTTGGTACTCCCCGGGGCGGTCCTGGGGGAAAACCTGCGCCCCTATGCCTATGACCAGCTCTGACAGCAACGGGGCCTTGCACCGATGGAACACCTGGCGGCACCGGCAGGGGCCCAGTAGCACCTGCGATGACTGGTCTACCACATTGTGGGCCTGGGCCAGGCTCACGGAATAGCTGGTGTGCATGTTGTAGCCGTACCGGCCGGCCAGGTTGCGCACAAGGCGGCCCATCAGGGGCAGCCGTGTCAACCGGCCTCCAAGCATATAAAACCGCAGGAAGCGCCCCTGGTGGCGGCGATAAAAGCGCAGTGTGTGGTGCATATCTAAGCCGGTGCTATCGGTCAGGCTGGGCCGCCTGCTATCCCAGCACCCCCTGGTTTCGTAATCCGGCGATATCCTCCCTGGCGTAGCCCGCCTCTCCCAGTACTTCATCGGTATGGGTGCCCACGGGGACGCCAAGGTGGCGCACGCTGGCCGGGGTATCCGAGAGCTTGATGGGGAAGCCAAGCTGCTGCACCTTGCCCACGGTGGGGTGGTCAAACTCCATCACCATCTGGCGGTGCATAATCTGCGGGTTCTGCAAGGCCTCGTTCACATAGTTTACCGGTCCCGTGCACACATTCTTGTCCCTGAAGAAATCAAACCACTCGTCACGGGTCTTGGAGGCGAAGAGCGGGGCCAGTTCGGCTACGATGCTGTCCTTCTCTGCGCCGATGGCCTTGTGCTTTTCCATCAACTCTTCGCGGCCTATGGCTTTGCATAGGTTGTCCCAGAGGTGCTTCTCGGCGCAGGCGATGGTGTAGTACTCGCCGTCGCTGCACTTGAATACCTGGGCCCACACCGCTCCGCCGGTGGTGCGGCTCACCCCTCGCTTGGGAACCGTGCCCGTGAACAGATAGCTGCCAATCTCCGTCATCATTACCGACATCACGCCATCCGTGTAGGAGATGTCAACCAGTTGGCCCTGCCCCGTCTTTTCACGGGCGACCAGGGCAGTGAGTATGCCGATGGCGGCGTGGAGTCCGCACCCGGCCATATCGGCCACATAGTTACTGGGAAAAGTCGGGGGGCCATCCTTGGGACCGACCAGTGAAAGGGCTCCGGCGATACCGATGTAGTTCATATCGTGTGCGGGGAGGTCTACATAGGGACCGTCCTGGCCGAAGCCGCTGCAGGCGCAGTAAATCAGCTGGGGGTTTATCTCCTTGAGGGTGTCATAGCCACAGTTGAGACGTTTCATCACTCCGGGGCGGTTGTTCTCCACCAGGATATCGGTATCCTTCACCAGCCGGTGGAGTACCTTCTGGGCAGCCGGTTTCTTCAGGTCCAGTATGATGCTCTTCTTGTTACGGTCGGGGGCAAAAAAAGCGGCGTACTTCTCAGTGGCCGGGCTACGCTCGGCGCTGTTGTCGGCAGGTGAGGGGGGGTCCACCTTGATAATCTGAGCGCCGAAGTCCCCTAGAAACATGGCCCCGTAGCCGGCAGGATAGCGCCGGGATAGGTCCAGAACCTTTATATGATCCAATGCCAGCATGTTCCTATTCTCCTTTTCACCGGTTTGCTAACAGAATATACGCTTCGGTCCGGGAAAAGCAAGCTTTAGCGATACGCGCATCTTGTAAGTAGCGCTCTCAGTCATCTCTGCCCGCTGATTTTAACTGGGCTGGCCTTGCTTTACATAAAATCAATACGGCTATGTTCAAAGCTGCGAGGCTGTTGTGTCATCAGGACGAAGCCCCAGTAAGGCCCGGTGTGATGGCAGTGGAGCCTATTCCCCGTGGTATATCGGCTCTCTCTTCTCCAGAAACGACAGTATGCCCTCTTTGAAGTCCTTTGTCTGGAAAATCTCCAGTTGTGAGTGGCCCTCGAAGTCCAGGGAGGTCTTCAGGTTCCCTTTAAGCGCCAGGTAGATGGCCTCCTTGGAGGCGGCCAGTGCCAGTGGGGCATTCTGGGCTATCTTGAGGGCCAGCGACATGGCGGCGTCCATCAGCTCCCCATCCGGAACTACCCAGTTGGTAAGGCCTAACTTCTCCGCTTGCTGGGCATCAACCGTCTCTGCACAGAAGATGAGCTCGGCGGCACGGGCGGCCCCGATTATCTGAGTAAGCGTATAGGTGAGGCCGCCATCGGGGACGAGGCCCCTTTTGGTGAAGGTGGAGACCAGACGGGCACTCTGCGCCATGAGGCGGATATCACAGGTCATGGCCAGGGAAAAGCCACCACCCGCAGCCACCCCGTTGATGGCGGCGATGGTAGGTTTTCCCATCTCCACCAGTCCCAGCACCCTGTTGGTGGCCAGCTCCATAATTCCTGGGGGCACCTGGCCTGCGGTCAGGGCCTGTAGCTCCCGAAGGTCGGCGCCGGCGCAGAAGGCCCTCCCCCGTCCGGTTATTATGAGGACTCGTATGCTGCTGTTGTCGCGGACCTCTTTGAAGGCAGACAGGAGCTCCTCTCGCAGCTTCATGCTGAGTGCGTTCAAGATTTCAGGCCGGTTCAGGGTTATTGTGGCTACCGACCCTTTCTTATCCAGCAACATGTTCTGGTAGCTCAAACTCACCTCCCTTTCCGAGCATCCTTTCCCAACGGTTAGCAACCGTTTCAGTCGCCGAAGGTTTGGCTCCATAGCTCGGTGCCCCTGGCATCGGTCTTCACCAGGTAGGCATCCGTCCCACTGGCACC
>JASLQE010000254.1 GCA_030744635.1 Dehalococcoidia bacterium
CGATATCTCCGCATTTCACCGCTACACCGGGAATTCCACCTCCCTCTGCTGCCCTCAAGCCTACCAGTATCCGAAGACCTCTCCCGGTTGAGCCGGGAGCTTTCACCCCAGACTTGGTAAGCCGCCTACATCCCCTTTACGCCCAGTAAATCCGGATAACGCTCGCCTCCTACGTATTACCGCGGCTGCTGGCACGTAGTTGGCCGAGACTTATTCCTCGGGTACCGTCCTTACTCTTCCCCGAGAAAAGGGGTTTACGACCCGAAGGCCTTCTTCCCCCACGCGGCGTCGCTGGGTCAGGCTTTCGCCCATTGCCCAAGATTCCCTGCTGCTGCCTCCCGTAGGAGTCGGGCCCGTGTCTCAGTGCCCGTGTGGCTGACCGTCCTCTCAGACCAGCTACCCGTCATCGCCTTGGTAGGCCATTACCCTACCAACAAGCTGATAGAACGCAGGCCCCTCCTCCAGCGCCCGAAGGCTTTGATGGCCAGCATTCAAGCTGGCCATGTCATGCGGTATTAGCCCCACTTTCGCGGAGTTATTCCCCACTGGAGGGCAGGTCGCCCACGCGTTACTCACCCGTTCGCCACTATCCCGAGCGAACTCGGGACCGTTCGACTTGCATGCATTAAGCGCGCCGCCAGCGTTTATCCTGAGCCAGGATCAAACTCGCCAACGTTAAAGAAACCTTTTCCTTCCACTATCCGGTTGTTAAGGTGCTCTGTTACTCCAGAATAAGTGTAGCAAAGGGGCTTGGGTTTGTCAATGTCCTGTTCCCGTCCAGTAGATTAGTGACGCATCATCTCCTTTTGGTCTCCACCCATCGGTCCGATACACCGTTAGGAGTTGTATAGCACTCTTCAGGGGGGACTATCCGGTGCCCTCCTCCTTTATCTTATCGAATATCTTGTTGGCGACTATGAAGGCTTCTATGGAGCCGGGGACACCCGCATAGAGGGCCACCTGCATGATTATCTCCCTTATCTGCTCCTCGGTGAGGCCGACACGAATTCCGCCCCTCACATGCAGCACCAGCTCCTGTGCGCGACCCGTGGCCGTGAGGGTGGCTATGGTGACGGCGCTGCGCATCTTCCAGTCCAGGCCGGGCCGGTCATAAATGGTGAATCCGTCCATGACGAACTCCTGGAAGCCGGGGCTGAACTTGCCCAGGTTCTCCTCGATGATGGCCGCCCGCTTATCGCCGAACAGCCGCTTGACCACCTCCCTGCCCTGTTCAAATTTTTCTTTGTCCGCCAACTTGTCCTCCTTCAATTGTTGTCCCATCCGCTCCGAAGGAGTCCGCAGGGTGGACCCGCCCAGTTAGATTCCCCCGGGGGGCGAAGCCCCCCAAACCACCGGATGTGTAGGCACGCTGTACCCTGCCGAATCCAGTAAATGGTGTCTTTAGCTCTTTTCCACCCACCCGCCTAGGAAGTAACTACTGTGGGAAAAAGCCCCCTCCGATAAGGGCGGCGTTGTAGTAACAGACTCCCCTGGGGCTACCGGGTGAGGATGGTGACCGAGCTGTTGGGGCCAGCGCCCATGGCGTGCGCCAGGCCCGCTCGGGCGTTTTCCACCTGCCGAGGCCCCGCGGGAGCTCTTCAGGGGCTCAGACGCCGGTTGTGTCTACTTGCTCAAGCACGCCATAGATACGGTGGAGCAGCTACCCGTTGAAGACCTCTACGCCGGTTGATAGGGGCTATCGGTCGTATATACGGCGAGAGTAAAGTAGTTATCTACACCCTCTGCATGAGCTCAATATAGGTGCCACCGGTAGCCGCACTGTCCAGGTAGGCAAAGCCGCCCCGCCCTGTGCTGCCGCTCAGGAGGATCCCCACCCCGCGTTCCGCCGCCCCTGCCACCTCGGCCTCCAGGTCGTCCACGGTGAACGCCAGGTGATGCATTCCCTCCCCCTTTTCCTTCAGGAAGTCCCAGTAGGGGTTGTCCCCTTCACGGGCCTCAATCAACTCCAGCTGTGCGTCGCCCATACGGGCCAGCGATATGCGCATCTCAAGGGGTATAAGGTGTCCTTTATAGGTAGCCTGGGCGGAAACATCGAAGGTGCGAAAAGCCCCTTCCGGGCACAGCCTTATTTCGGTATAGTGTTTGATGGCCTTATCTATGTCCCGCACGACTACCGCTATATGCCTTAGCTGCCACGGCTGCTTCTCTGTGCTCATTACTTTACGCTCTTGGCCTTAGGATGTTTGGGGTCCCATCTGTCAAAGACCTCTTTGGCGGTATACAGGGCGTCCAGGGTGACGGGGATGCCGGCGTAGAAGGCAAAGTGGCATATGAGGGCTATTAGCTGCTCTTTTGTAAAGCCCAGGCGCAGCGCCGCCCTGAGGTGAAACCGCAGTTCCCGGTGCTTGCCGGTGACTATGAGGGCGCTCATAGTGGCGATACTGCGGTATTTGATATCCAGGGTTTCATCTGCCCATATGGTGCCGAAGATAGTCTCACGGGTGAAATCGCCGAACTCGGGTGGGGCCATCTCAAAGAGCGGACCTTTCCGCTCAAAGCCGCCGGGGCCGAAAAGCTCCTCCATCTTCGCCTTGGCCTTGGCCATCCTCTCTTCTACCTTGCCCATGTATCTCCTTCCCTCAAAGTTATAGCCACCAGTATAAGGGCTGATGTTGCCGGGGGCAATGGTATAATGAGTGCAACCGAAAGCAGGAGGGGGAAATGAGAGTCGGTTTTATCGGGCTGGGCAATATGGGTAAGCCGATGGCTTCCAATGTGCTCAAGGCGGGGTATGAGACAACGGTGCATGACCTGCAGCCAGGGCCTGTGGCGGACATGGTGTCTATGGGGGCAGAAGAAGCGGCGAGCCCCCAGGAAGTGGCACGGGTATCGGAGATGGTGTTCACCTCTCTTCCTAGGCCATCGGATGTGGAGCAGGTGGTGTTGGGTGAGGGCGGAGTGGTGACCGGGGCTGCCCCGGGTAGTCTGCTGGTGGACATGAGCACCAACTCACCCCAGGTCATCCAGCGCATAGCCGCCACCGCCGCTGAGACGGGAATAGAGGTGCTGGATGCGCCGGTTACCGGCGGCATCAGGGGTGCGAAAAAGGCCAGCCTGTCCATCATGGTAGGAGGCAGTGAAAAAGCCTTTGAGCACTGCCGCCCGGTGCTGGAGGCCATGGGCAGCAATGTCTACCATATGGGTGGTGTGGGGATGGGCAATGTGGCCAAGCTGACCAATAACCTGCTCTCACTCACCAACTCGCTGGTGGCCATGGAGGGCATGGTGATGGGGGCCAAGGCAGGGCTGGATGTGCAGAAGCTCTGGAATGTCATCCACACCGGGTCCGGCAACAGCTTTATATTCGAGAACTTCTTTCCCTATATTATCTTCAAGGGAAGGTGGGAGCCGCCAACTTTTCCCATTGACCTGGTCCTCAAAGACCTGGGGTTGGCGGTGGAGGAGGCAGAGCGGGCCGGGGCACCGGTGCCTATGGCCAGGCTGGCTATAGAGCGCTTTAAGGAGGCCGTGGCCTGCGGCTTGGGGAGCAAGGATGTGGGTGCGGCTATCACCATGCTGGAGAAGGTCGCCGGGGTGGAGGTGCGGGTTCCACAACCATAAACGCACCTACTCTTTTTCCAGACCCATTGTAACCCGGGACAGGCCTGTGTCAACACAGCGTACGGCTGTGTCCCTTCCTACCCGCCCGTTGGAGATTTGTGAGGGTGCACAGCTCCCCAGGCACCCCTTCAATCCTGATAAATGGAGTAAACGGTTTGACAGATGCTGCGTGCCGGGTTAGCCTATACAGGGGGAGGAAGGTTATCGCCGGACAACAGGGGAATGCGGCGGAGGCCATGTTGGGGGGACTGTGAATCTGGCCGAAGTGCATCCCGGGACCGTGAACCCCGAGTCCTGTGCTGCTGAGGAACCAAAAGCAGGCAAGGGTACCTCTTTGACTGTAAGGTGCGTTGAGGTCTACCTGAGTGCACCTGCCGGGCTGTGTCATGTCCGGGGTATCCATGAAATGCAGCGTCTGATGTGGCTAATCACAGACCACCAGCCGTCTCAGGACAGCACCTGACTGGATTCATCCGGATAAGACCCTTCTGTAAAACAGCGTGAAATCAGACAAGTTCAAATACATCCATCAATCACTATTGACCAGGCCCTGTGGGTTGTGGCTGGCCGTTGGGAAAACTAGGGGGGTGATACCGCTGGTACGGCAGGGACTTCTTTTGAAAGATAGCCATGGAGGAAAGCGGGGGGCTACGTGGGAGAAGGTGGGCCTGTGTATCGCCGGCTGCGGCGATTACGCCAGGGTGCATGCCAGGGCGGCCAGGAGCAACAGGAGGCTGATTGACCTCTACTTTGCCAGTCGTTACTACGATAAAGCGGTCAGGTATTCACACGAGTACGGTGGTGTCGGCGCTTTCGCCGGCTACCGGGCAGCCGTCCAAGACCCTAGGGTGCAGGCCACGCTCTTCTGTGCGCCGCATTCCCTGCACCACGAGAACCTGCAGCTGGCCGCGGCCTGTGGGAAACATGTGCTGATGGAAAAACCCATAGCTACTGAGGTTGCCGATACCCAGGCCATGAAGAATACAGCTGATAGGGCAGGGGTCCACCTTATGGTGGTGGAGAATTTCCGCTATATGCCCGTGGTGAATACCTGCGCAGACCTTCTTGGTCGCGGGACTATAGGAAGGCTACAGGGGTTGCATTTTCAGGCCACCAAGTACCAGAGGCCCATCGGCTGGCGACTCTCCCGTTCCATGATGGGGGGTGGTGCCCTGATAGATGGGGGTATTCACAAACTTTCAGTGCTCAGGATGCTGGGTGGAGAGCCTGAATGGGTGTGTGCCGCCGCTCCACCTAAAGTTTTCCCCGAGATGGAGGGAGAGAAAGCGGTATCCCTGCTTATCGGCCTACGGAGGAAGGCGGTGGGGACGCTCAACTACTCCTGGGCGGCTGTTGGGGGACCGGGTAAGCAGAGCGCACTGGTCATTGGTGATAAAGGCCATATAGCTTTCAATTTCTGTGGAAAAACGGTGAAGGTGGAATCTTTAGGGGGTGCTTGGACCGTGAGGGTGGGTGGGGACGTCTCCGGTACCGGTGCCATGCACAAAGCTTTTCTCAATTTGATTACAAAAGGCCACCCTGTGCTCAGCAGCCCTCAGGAGGCTTCGGGGAACCTGGCCCTGGCCCTGGCGGCCACCGGTTCATTGAAAGCGGGGGCCGTAGAATAGGTCTTGCCTCAGGCCGGTAGGGCCGCTTATTAGCGGTGCTTTAGGGCCTGAGCGAGGAGGAAAATGAGAATAGAAGCTCCCAGGTACACGGAGCGTTTTGGGGCGGTGCGGATTAACGAGGTGCAGAAGGTACTGGAGTTGGACAGTGGTCGGGCCAGGAAGATGTCGCTCCATGAGAACATCGCTGTCCGGAAGATAGAAGAAGACACACTCAAGGACTTCGAGGAGAAACTGGCTATCGTTATCCCCGTAAGGAACGAGAAACTGAAGCTATTTGAGGGTGTTATCAGCGGAGTGCCCCACGAATGCCTGACAATCGTCATTTCCAACAGCGACACCGAGAAGGTGGACCGGTTCAGGATGGAAAAAGACACCCTCAAGCAATATTGCCATTTCACCAGGCGAAATGCCCTGATAATTCACCAGAAGGACCCTGTGGTGGCCCGTGCCCTGGAGGCCGGTGGCTATACGGACATCCTTGACGAGGATGGGCTTGTCAGAAACGGCAAGGCGGAGGGCATGCTGCTGGCCATGATGATATCCATGATGGTCAAGAAGCAGTTCATAGGGTTCATAGACGCTGATAATTTCTTTCCCGGCTCGGTGTGGGAGTATGTCAGGTGCTATGCAGCCGGGTTCAGTATGGCCCAGTCCCAATATTCCATGGTCAGGGTGGTATGGCGTTACAAGCCCAAAGCCTCAGCGGGCATGCACTTCAGAAAATGGGGCCGGGTATCCGAGATTACCAACAAATGCATGAACTCCCTGATTTCGGTCAAGACCGGGTTTGATACGGAAATTATAAAGACGGGCAACGCCGGCGAGCATGCCATAAGCCTTAAGCTGGCGGAGATACTGCCTTACGCATCCGGTTATGCTGTTGAACCCCAGGAGTTTGTGGCTATCTTTGAAGGGTTCGGCGGTGTTCTACCCTTATCGCATCAGACGGGAGCCAAGCAGGGAGTAGAGGTATTTCAGATAGAGACCAGGAACCCCCACCTGCATGAGGACAGGGGCACAGATCACCTTCAGGGAATGCTGGTACCTGGGCTGGGGGCTATCTACCATTCAAAACTGTGCGATTCTGACACCAAACAGTTGGTTATCAACGAGTTGGCTCATCAGAAGGCCATCCAGCTGGAGGAAGAGCCAACCAAGCCACGTACATACCGCCCGCCCAAGGTGCTCAATCTTAAGAAATTCGCTGCTGTTGTGGAAGAACATATGGCATCGTACTATGCCCTGAACGGCCAATAGGGGGTGAATGAACTGCATGTAAGTGAATTGGGAAGCTGGTGCTGGCTAACCGCATGGGGGCACCCCCAGCCTGTAGCCTGTGTGGCGATAATCTGGGGCCAGCCGCTCCGCGTGCAGGCAAGGTATATCAGGTAATATGACGAGAATCACAAAAATAAAGATTGTTCCTCTTACTGTCCCGTATATTGCCCCTATATCCATCTCTCTGGGGACTATCTCCGAAGCCAGAAATGTTATCGTACGGCTATATACCGACAGTGGTGTAGAGGGGGTGGGGGAGGCCTCGCCGTTCGTTTTTGAATACAGTAATGAGACCCAGGAGAGCATCGTTGAGTTTCTGAACCAAATTGTACCTGAGTTGTTGCACATGGACCCGTTTGATGTAGAAAAAATACACGAGACCATGGACCGGACTGCCGGCAGTACTTGTGCTAAGTCCGCCGTCGATGTTGCGCTATACGACCTGATGGGTAAGATACTGGGGGTGCCGGTCTATCAGCTAATCGGTGGCAAGGTAAGGGAGTACATTCCTCTGTGGTATGCGGTAAGCTGGGACCGAGGGGTTGACAGCATGGCGCAGGAAGCGGAGCGATGGGTAAGCATGGGTTTCAAGGGTATCATGGTTAAGATTGGAAACGGGATAGAGGAGGATGAAAAGGCTTTGAGGCTGGTGAGAAGCAGAGTAGGCGGGGATGTGCCCATTATCGCTGACCCCAACCAGGCCTACTCTACCACGGAAGCAGTTGAGCTTACGGAAAGGACCGCTGCTTATATAAATGCGCTGGAAGGCCCGGTGCAGGGCAGCAATATAGCCGGGTTGAAGAGTGTAAAGGACCTGCATCTGGTCCCCGTAATCGCTGATGAAAGCCTGTTCTCATCTCCCGATGCCGTAACTCTGATACGGGAGCAAGCGGTTGATATGTTCCTGATAAAGCTGCTGAAAGTAGGGGGATTCTACAAAGCAAGAGAGATATTCTCCGTTGCGCGGGCCGCAGGAATCAGGTGTTGTGCGGCCAGTATGACCAGTTTGGGAATAGGGCATCTGGCCAACCTCCATTTCGCCACTGCCTTTCCGCTCTTTGAAGGATTCGGGTTCGGCTTTGAGAACCTGTTTCAGATATTTGGCACGGAGCAGGGAATCCGGCAGAGGGATGTCTGCGTTACTCCCCCATTGCAAGACGGGCATTTCAGGGTGCCCGGGGGGCCTGGGCTGGGTTGTACCCTGATAGAGAGTCAAATCAAAAGATACGCTTTGGAAGAGATATTACATGAATAATACCTTGATGTACCAAGCTTTGGAGCAAGGTGGAACACCGGTGATATGAGTTGGAAAGTTGCTGTGATGGATCAACGAGGTAAGTGTGTGGTGATGGTGGCACTTGAGCCAAGGCGGGGGCCGGTGTGGCATGAAAGGGGGAAGTTCTAATGTGTGGAATTGCGGGAGTAGTGGCTACGGATGGGGCAGATGTTGCGCCATCACTACGGCTGATGCTGAATGCTATGCGCCACCGCGGCCCCGATGGAGCTGGCTACCTGGTAGGTAACAATCTCTGCCGGGCGGACAACGTAGATGG
>JASLQE010000255.1 GCA_030744635.1 Dehalococcoidia bacterium
GGCACACCGCATTAGATACTATAAAGTACTGGGGCACCATCCCCCGTCCCGCCTGAAGTCCCTCCTGGTAGAGGAGGTCAAAGCGCTCCCTGGTGTTTTCAGGGAGCCCGTAGCCCATACCCTGCTGGGTGGTCCAGGGACCTAACTGGTATAGCAGGGGAAAGGTGCCCCTGGTATAGGGGAAGACCCCGGGCATACCGATATCTTGGAAGTCCTGCCCGACGGCGTCCTCCGGGGTATAGACCGGCTTGAGCGGGATGCCAGAGGCCGATTTCAGCGAGCACTCCATCTCCCCATACAGCCTCTGGTACTCCCTGCGCCACTCTTCCTGAAGATTTACCGCAGCCATGACCACCTCCTGTATCCGGTCTCGGCTGAGACGATACATGCAAAGGCAGCGGCTGTCAATCGCGGCTGGTTACGGTTACCGGCCCATGAAGAAGAGGTGGCCGATAAGCTGGGTGAAGCGTCCGGTGAAGACGATGATACCCAGGACTATCAGTGGGTGTGCTAACTCACCTGCGCCGGTACATCAACATCGCTGGCAACAGGGCCATTGCCGCCACTACGGCTGCAGCCAGAAAGAGGTTGTTGAACAGGCCCAAGGTAGCTTTGGTGACCTGCTCCTGGTAGAGTATTAGCCGCTGCTGGGTCTGGGCAGCGGTATCGCCGGTCTGTGGAAAGGGGAAAGGAATGGCGGAGGTCACAGCGGCATAGCGGCCCATGCCCCAAGAGGTGAGCACGGAAAGACCCACCATCATGCCTATCATTCGGCTTAGGGTGACCACCGCCGACGCCACCCCCCTCCGCGCCTCGCCTACCTGGTCTATTACCGCCGCCGCAATGGGGGCGATAACCAGTCCGAAACCAAAGCCGGTTGTAGCCAGGTGGACTGTCATGGCCGGGTCGGCGATGCCCAACCCCCAGCTGCTCAGCCAGTAGAAACCCAGGGAGACGAGCCCCAGTCCCAGGAACATGGGCAGCCGGTAGCCGAACCGTCCACAGAGAAAGCCCCCGGCCACCGCCCCAAAGGGGATGGCCCCGCTCAGGCGCATGAGCCTCAACCCTCCTTCCAAGGGCGGCTGGCCCAACACGGTATCCGTCATCAGCGGAACATTGACCATGGCGATAATCAGGGCTCCGCCCACTAGCAGATGTGTCCCGTTGGCAGCAGCGAAGGCCAGCCGGCGGAACAGGGACAGCTCCAACAAGGGGTGGGAGGTCCACCTCTCCCGCAGGATGAAGGCTGCCAGTAAGGCCAGAGAGGCAGCCACAAACCCCACCGTCTGCCACAGGGGGCGGATATTGCCCACCTCTTGCCACAGGCCGAAGGTGAGCAGTGCCAGGCACCCCGCTATCAGTAGCCCGCCGATATAGTCCACGGGTACTCGCAGCCGAGGAGTGGCCGGCATCAGCCCCGCCAGCAGCACGGCGATGAGCAGGCCCAGGGGCAGGTTTACCCAGAAAATCCACCGCCACCCGGCGAAGTTGATGAGCAGCCCTCCATACAGGGGCCCCAGCACGCCCCCCGCCTCTGCCACGGCCCCGATGACGCCCAGGGCCACGGCCCGCCGCCTGTCCGGGAATATGTCTGCTGCGATGGCCATAGTAACCGGCAGGGTGGCCCCACCCCCGATGGCCTGGATTACCCGGGCACCTATCAGCCAGCTCAGGCTCTCCCCAATAGCCACCAGCACCGAGCCCCCGATAAACAGCAGCATAGCCATAACATACACGCGGACCCGGCCGTATACATCGGAGAGACAGGCCATGAGGGGCATGGCAAAGGTATAGCCCAGCAGGTATCCGGTGATAATCCACATGGCCTTCTCCAGCTTGGTCACCGGTAGGTGGATGTCCTGCATGATGCTGGGCAGGGCCGTCACCACCACTGTCTGATCCAGGGCGGCCAGGAACACGCCGCAAAGAGCAACCACCATCAGGAGAGAGGGTGATGTCAAGTGGGTGCGGGTCACCACCTGGCCCAACCAGGACACCTCACAAGGGCGGCTCTATCGGACTTGCCTGATTGAAATGGGAGAAGCGGAGCCAGCGCACCATGCCAGCGCTCTCGGCAGTAGTAATCTTACCTGTGAGCTTGGCCTGTAGCAGGTGGAAGTCCTGCTTGCCTACCCACAGCTCCACCTCAACCTCGGCCCCCGGCACAGAGCTTCCGGTAATGGCCTCCAGAGCGGCTGCGGGCACCCGGCCCGATATATGATAGGCTGTCTTCCCCTCCATCTCGCTCTCACCCAATGGAGTCAGGTCAGCCACATCTCCAAGCAGGGCGGCCACCCCGGTCTGCGGGTCAAAGAAGCCCACGGGGCTCATGCCACTGGAAAAGGACTGCCAGTTTCCCGGAGGCAGGGGGTTGGTTATATAAACAGTATCGCCGATGAGGACTACATCCACCTGCACAGGCATGCCCAGGGCGAGGCCGTCTATGGTGGCCCTGAGCCTGTCGGGCCTGACCACATCCCCCTCCGCCCGCAGCATCTCCAGCCCGGCAGATAAGGGGGTCCCCGCCCCCTCGTGCTCCAGCACAAAGTGGAAGGAGCGCACCCCGGCTATCCGCTCACTTGCCTTAGCGATAATCTGGGCAGCGCCCAGGGTGACCGTGAAAGACCCGCTCAGGCCACCCAGCTCCACCTGATAGGACCCCGGGGCCTGGGTAATAACCTCAAAAGCCACCAGCTCTGTAGCCTCAGCCTCCACCTGTACCTCTCTGGTCTCAACCACTTCCCCGTTTAGCCGAAGAGTCAGCAAGTGGCTGCCGGCCTTTTCGCCGTTATTCCTCACATTGATACTAACCGTCATCTTCTCCCCCTCCATCGTTTCAGAGGGCTGCACAGCCAGGTCGCCCACCTCAAACTGGGCAGAAGAGGAACACCCGGTAGCAAGCAGTACCAGGCCCACCACCGGTAGTAGAGACCGCAACAAACCTTTCATATCGCCGCTCCTTGGCCACACACATTCTAATACCAGAATAGGGGGTGGTCAACGGCACAGCAAGTGCCTTGCGCCCCGAGACGCACCGGTGCTATGCTATGAGCGATAAACCGCCCGGAGGGGGACAGGCACCGTGGAGTTCCACTACTCCGAATCCCAGGAAGCTACGCGCAAGCTCGCCCGAGAGTTTGTAGTCCGAGAGGTGGCCCCCGGCGCCGCCGAACGAGACCGCACCGGCCAGTTTGACTACCACCTCTACCGCCGCATCGGGGAGTTGGGCATATCCGGCATGCGCTTTCCCGAGGAGTTCGGCGGCACTGAGGCGGATTTCCTCTCCTGGTGCCTGGCCCTGGAGGAGCTGGGCCGGGTGGATATGTCCCTGGCGGTGACCCTGTTCGTGGCCGTGTCCACCGGCCACCAGTTGGTGGAGATGGGCACCGGGGAGCAGCTTCGGGAGTGGAATGAACCCTTCATCCGCCCCGTGGCCGAAGCCCGGGCCACGGCCTCCGCCGCCATCACTGAGCCCGGCGCCGGCTCCGATACCGCCTCCATCCAGACCACCGCCGTCCTGGAGGA
>JASLQE010000256.1 GCA_030744635.1 Dehalococcoidia bacterium
AGAAGTGATGACCCAGGCCGCCATGGAGGAGATGGGCCACCTCTCCCGTCCCGGCTGCCCCTTTTGCACCGACCGTGTGGAGGAGTCCACCTCCACCTTCCCCCCGGATATGGTGCCGGAGGGTAAGATAAGGCAGGGACAGAGCATTGTGGTGCCCAACATCCATCCCTTTGCCCTCCACCACGGCGTGGCCATAATGGGACACCAGCACTTCCGGAGGCTGGACGAGTTTGAGTCGGAGCTGCTAACCGATAACCTGCTGGCCACCAGGGACTTCGTGCGGGCAGCGGCCCGGGCACGGCCCCGGGCGAGATATCCGGTCTACATATTAAACTACATGCCGCCCTCTTCGGGCAGCATCGTCCACCCCCACTCCCAGGTCTGGGTGGAGCACCGCCCCGTACCCGACCTTCGACACATTCTGAGGCAAAGCCGTAGCTATTTTCAGCGATGGGGCCGCAGCTACTGGGATGACCTGTCGGCACAGGAGAAGCGGCAGGGTGAACGCTTTATTGGAGAGAACACCTCCCTATCAGTGCTGACCAGCTTCGCACCCCGAGGGTACCGAGAGGTGCAGTTCATCTTCAAAGGGGTCTCCTCCCTGGTGGAGGTAGAAACAAGACAGGCGGCGGACATGGCCGAGGCCCTACGAGCTGTGCTTCTAGGATACCACGCCCTGGGTGTAGGCAGCTTCAACCTGGCCAGCTTCTCAGCGAGTGCGCGAGAGACTCCAGACCATTTCCGGCTCAGCTTCCGCCTCATCTCCCGCCCCTACCCCACCGGTGTCTATACCAATGACAGTGGCCCCGCCGAGAAGCTCTACGGCTTCCGGGTGGTGGATACCCTGCCCGAAGAGGTGGCCGCTTCAGTCCGTCCCTATTTCATACACCGCTAAACGGGGACGCCAAAGACCTGAATGGAGCAAGAGGCCAGCCGGCTAACTTCATAGCTCCTCCCTTCAGGACCGGAAGTGGATGGCCCTGCCCTCCAGCCCCATGAAGGCCTCTCCCAGGGCCTCGGAAAGCGAGGGGTGGGGGTGGATGACCTCAGCCAGCTCGGTGGCGGTGGCCTCCAGCTTCATTGCCAGCACCGCCTCGGCAATCATCTCCGATGCCCCCGGGGCCAGGATGTGCACCCCCAGTATCT
>JASLQE010000257.1 GCA_030744635.1 Dehalococcoidia bacterium
CCGGGGCCTACGGGCTGGTGGCCGGCATGTACCTGGCCAATCTGGTAGTCCTGCTGGCGCTTTGCCGTGCGGGAACCACATACGCCCGTGAAGTGGAGCCTATTTGGCAGGGGCTACGCAAGGGCTTCGCCTATTTTCTCCGGGAGCCCCGCATCAGGGCGGTGCTGATGCTGGCCGCCCTGGCCAACCTGCTGGCTTTTCCACTCACCCACGCCCTGATGCCGATGTTTGCCCGGGATGTGCTGGCCGTGGGGGCCGTAGGGCTGGGGTTCCTGACCGCCGCCGTAGCCGCCGGTGCGTTGGTAGGCAATCTAGGTCTGGCCTCCCTGCGGCACTCCCGGCGGCAGGGATGGCTGCTAATCATCGGCTACATCATGTGGCCGGTGATGCTGGTGACATTTTCCTTCTCCCAGTGGTATCCCCTGTCCCTGGGCATCCTGTTTATCGGAGGGATATTCCAAGATGTCGCCATGGTATCCACGGCTACCCTTCTGATGACCTCAGTCTCCGATGAGATGCGGGGCAGAGTCATGGGGATGAGGGGGCTGGCGGTGACCACTCTCCTGGTGGGGAACCTGGTATCCGGTGCCCTTACCGAGCGGTACGGGGCACCCTTCACGCTGACGGTCTTCGGGGGCCTGGCCATCTTGCTCATGGGAAGCGTCCTGTTTTCCACCCCCGGCATTCGCCGCTCAAAGTAGCTTTCCCAGGTGAGAGTCCGTGTTTAGGACTGCGCTCCCTGCCGGTCAGCCCCCGCATTCTTTACCTCCCGGCATGACCGGGGCCGTGCTCCAGAAAGGGTGATGCCAACGCGGGGGATGGAGTTCAACCATCCTGGGTTGGTATAATGGTGGCTACATATTATACGGATGGAGGTACTCGGGATGCATAATGCGTATGAGGACCTGGCGATTCACCTGTCCACACTTGGCATGGGTCTACCCTACAGGGAAGAGCTGCTGGGCATCCTGCGGGAGCATCTGACCCCGGAAGAGGCAGAGGTGCTTATGCTGCTTCCCACCAGGGTAGCCCCGTTCCGGCCCGTTTCGGTGGATGAAATCGCAGACCAGGCGGGCATTCCCAAACAGAAGCTGGCCGGTATGTTCGAGAGCCTTGCCGAACGGGGGCTGCTGTTCTCCGGCAAAACCGGGGAGGGGGGCAAGGGGTACGCCCTCCAGCAGGTCGGCTTTGGGTTCCCCCAGTCCTTTTTCTGGAAGGGGGAGGATACTCCACACACCAGGCACATGGCTAACATAATACCCAGGTATTTCGGCCGCGATGTTACGGCAGAGGCCTGGGGGGCCAGCC
>JASLQE010000258.1 GCA_030744635.1 Dehalococcoidia bacterium
AGGGGAGCGGGGTTAGACGATGAGCAATACCATCAGGTACTGCTCAACGCCAATCTACTGTTGGAGAGATTGGCCCCGTCCCTGTAGCTACAGTCTTAGCCCTGGCCTATGCGGAAGACCTTGGTGCTGCAACTGGGACAAGTTCCCCGAGTGGCCGGTCGGCCGTTCTTAAGAGTTACCTTCTCAGGGTTCTTGATTTCCTTCTTGGCTCGGCACTTGAAGCAGTACGCCTGAGGCATATGACACCCCCTTTCAAGGTTGGAAATATAATACCTTTGTAGCTAAAAGTCAATACCTATTGCCCATGAAATACCCCTAATCATGGCCTAATGGCCCAATTCGGCAGCCGATTCCGCCTGTTCTCGTTCATAATGATGAGTGACACTCAATAGTGTCATGCATATTATCAGAGCAACAGTCCCTGGGGCCTAGCGGTTGGGCAGGCTCCGGGAACTATCACGGGAAGCCAGGCTGAGGTTACAGTGGATGGACTACTATGAGGCCCGCGGGGGGAATGCTGCGCTAACATGTCGGCATTTCGGCATCAGCCGGCAAACCTTCTACCGGTGGAAGCGCCGTTATAAGCCCCACAACCTCATCACACTGGAGAGTTGCTCTCACCGACCAAAACATGTGCGCCATCCCACCTGGAGTCCCGAGTTGGCACAGGCGGTGCTTGGACTACGGGAGCAGTATCCCCGGTGGGGGAAGGACAAGCTGGTGGTGCTACTTCGGGAGGAGGGTTGGGGGGTGTCCACCTCTATGGTGGGGCGCATCTTGAAACGTCTCAAGGAGCACGGGGAGCTCAGAGAATCCCTGCCCAACGGTATCTCGGCCCGGAGGCGGATGTGGTCCCGGCCCTATGCGGTGCGTAAACCTAAAGGGTATGAGGTGAAAACCCCCGGGGACCTGGTTCAAGTGGACACCCTGGATGTACGGCCCTTGCCAGGAGTGGTGCTCAAGCACTTCACCGTCAGGGATATGGGCAGCCGATGGGATGTGGTAGAGGTCCACAGCCGGGCTACGGCCACCACGGCGGCTGGATTCCCGGACAGCCTGTTGGGGCGCATGCCCTTCCCGGTGAAGGCCCTGCAGGTAGACGGAGGCAGTGAGTTCCAGGCATCCTTTGAAGAGGCCTGCCAGGTGCGGGGCATCCGGCTATTTGTGTTGCCGCCTCGCTCCCCCAAACTTAACGGGTGTGTGGAGCGTGCCCAGCGCACCCACCAAGAGGAGTTTTATGAGATACACGATGGCGACCTGGAGATCGTCCCCCTTAACCAGGCCCTCCGGGACTGGGAGCAGGTCTACAACACCATCCGCCCGCACAAGGCCCTTGGCTACCTGACCCCTCACCAGTTCGTCATCCGGTGGCAAACCCAAAGAAAGGAGGCCTTGTGTCACTAATCTACTGGACGAGTACA
>JASLQE010000259.1 GCA_030744635.1 Dehalococcoidia bacterium
TAGAGGTCGGCCAGCATCCTCAGGGCATCCTCCCGGGTGCGCAGGGTATGCCCGGCCTCTTCGGGTGTGGCGGGGGCCGCCTCCCAGTCATGGTTCTTCATATCCAGGGTTTTCCAGGAAGCGTAGATATGGATGAGGTCACCCCCCACATACACTCCGCCGAACTGGCTGGGGTATCTCAGGATGCCCATATAGAACATGGGAGGGAAGCCGCCGTGGATGAAGCGCGCCGTTTCGTAGCCCCGGGCCGATATGCCCTGGCGCACCCGCTCCTTGGTCTCGTCCAGCAGGGTTTCATAGAACCGGATTACCTCGTCCTGCTGCCGGATGAGCACCAGCGGCACCTGTAACGCAAACAGGTGGCGGGCGTCCAAGGTAGCGGGCACCGCCCGGCACTGCTCCAGAATCTGAGCAAACAGGGAAAGGCCGAGCCATTCATTACGGGCACCATGGATGAGGCGCTCATCGTCAAACTCGCGCCCCGTCGTCTTCTCCATCCATTCTATGGCCTCCTGCAGCTCCGCCACCAGATAGTCCAAAGAGGCCTGGGTGTCCTGGAAAGGGATATCCATCGTAAAATACGGGATATTCCAGTAGTCGGCATATATCTGGCTGGTCTTGGCCAGGGTAGTGCAGGGCAGGCCCTGGAAAACAAAGTCCGGTTTTACCCGCACCCCTTCTTTGTTAACCAGGCCGAAACCCATGAACATGGCACCCAGATGGCACCGCATGGAGGAGCAGATATCTGCGCCATAGCCCCTGGCCTCAGCCACCTCATGAGTCTTGATGGCCTCCTTGGTATCGCTCATCAAGGCCCTGAAATAGGGGGTGTACTCGGTCACGGCATAGTCACCCATGCCATTAAGGACACCGTGAAAGTAGCACATGCCATGAATCAGCAGCTCGCCGTTGGCCTGGGCCTCAAAGATATGGCTGCGGTGGCTGCGTCTCAACTCTTCCGCCCATTTCCAGCACTCTAAGTTTTTTGTCTCGTACCTCTGATAGTCAGGCATGGCTCTCCTTTGCTTGGCTGTAGCGCCTATTGCTGGGGCTACAGCATTTCCTGCTGGATGGTCTCCAGAAATGCCTCAACCCTGGTGCGGAACTGGCCCGCAGGCAGGGTGAACTCCGCTTCCAGCATGACCGTGGGTATGCCGTTCTCGCGTAGCATGGCCTCCATCTTGGGCATCTCATAGCGGTAGGGGTCGCAGAATTTCTGCTGGACAATCACCGCCCCCTGGACCCGCCACTGGCGTGCCAGGTCCAGCACATGGTCCAGGCGCAGGTGCTGCGGGGAGGTAACATCCTTGTGGGGACAGGGAGGACGGTCCACATACCGGTTGGCGATAGCTGACAGCATGTCTCCGTTGGGGTTCACATCTCCCCAGAAATAGCGGGTGCCGTTGCAGTGCTCGTCCACCACCACGCGGGCACCGATGGACTCCACAAAATCCACAATATCCCGGTCATCACACTCGCTAGCCAG
>JASLQE010000260.1 GCA_030744635.1 Dehalococcoidia bacterium
CCTGCTGAGACAGCTCCGGGACCCTGGCCAGGCGCCTCGTTCCCCGAAGCCTTCCACTGACGATATGCATGACACCAGTATAGTGTCACTCATGTTTCTGGACGAGAGCATAGCCCAACCGAGTTATTTCATTGACGAAGAAGAACTGGCCCAGGTCCTGTGTGCGAATGGTGCCTATGTTGACATTCCATAACTCATGGCCGCCCACAACGGAGGAGAAGTACTGGGCCTGATATGCATCTGCCCTGTATGAGGGCAAACCAAAACCCCTGATACCCTCTAAAGGGAAACAGCCGGGGCTAATAGCCCCGCCTCTTCACATCCGGGCCTCTTCCCCCCCTCCCCACCTTATGTGGTTAGGGATGAAGACTGTAAAAAGTCTGCTCGCTGATGCCCGTCCTATGGCATACCTCGGGAGCCGGGGCCCCCGTTCCAGCCTGCCTCAGGGCGAAGGCGGTCTGCTTGGCTGTATAGCAGATCAACCCTCCTTCCGCTCCTCCAGCATCTCAAAGAAGGTCTCCGTCTTGTCTTTCAACTCAGCTTCATTGACATAGGTGGGGTCTATGTAGTCGCAGTCAAGGAGCAACATAGGGATGTTCCTCTCTGCCAGAGCATCCTTGAGTAACCGGGCCCAAGCGACGCTGTTGATGCAGCCAACATTGGCGTACCATACCACTGGTAACGACTCCATTTCCTTGATGTCCAGTCCGGCAGAGAAGAAGCGGTCGCCGGTGGCGGTGAGGATGACTGCCCTCACCCCATCGTTGGCTTGAAGCTCCCGGAAATAGTCCATTAGCTCTCCAAACATCGCCCTCTGCCTTGTAGTCCCTGACGGCATCCAGCACGTCCTGGACCGGGATTTCGGCAGGGTAGTAGAAATCCGATGATATGCAACCGAAGAAGCTGCGCATGGCCAGGCTCTCCAGGGGCTTATCAGGGTTCATCTCCTTCTCCAGGGCCCGCGGGGTCCAGGAAGTTAGCTCCCAGACATTGACGGCACTGTATTCCCGCTCCCACCAGTCCCAGAGTTTCCAGCACCAGGTGGGAGGGTAATATATGCTGGCCAGCCGGAACCTCTCGTTGGGTATAAATCCCCGCTTACTTTCCACCCTTTCCTTAATCTCATCCCGCACAAGCTCGTAGTAGGCCACTGATTCAGGGCAGCCGTCCCAGTGGAAGTCTATCACTTCCATGTTCATGGCCCGCTGGTTCAACAGCCCCACTGGGGCGTCCTCCAGGTATTCATGGCGTTGGCCGGTGGGTGGTCTATCACCACGGTGGCGATGCCGTCCAGGAGTTCGGTGCGAATAAGCTTCTGTTTCATGGTCAGCTACTCCAGCTTCAGGAAGCGGATAGGGTTGTCCTCCCAGGACTTCTTGAGTACATCCTCCCTTACCAGGGCCTGCCACTGCTCCACGACAAGTTTGGAGGGGAACTCGGGGAAGGATGTGGAGAAGAGCACTTTATTGGTGAGTACAGTATTGGCATACTCTATCACCCGGGGCGGCAGGAACTTGGGGCGCCAGGCATTGATGTCGAAGTAGACATTGTCCCGGGCCAGGCAGGTCATAAAGCAGTTCTCATGCCACGGCCAGGCGGCGTGGGCTATGTTCATCCTTAGCTGGGGGAAATCAAAGGCCACCTCGTCCACATAGATGGGGTCGGCGGTGATGTGTCTCATGCCGAAGCCCATCCCGCAGTGCCAGGTGATGGGAAGGTCCAGCTCCACGCACTTTTCATACAGGGGATAGTACTGCTTATCGTTGGGATAGAACTCCTGGAGGCTGGGGTGCAGCTTTAGCCCCTTCAGCCCCAGCTCTTTCACCGCCCTCTCTAACTCAAAAATGGCCGACTTGCCCGCCCGGGGGTCCACGCTGGCGAAGCCGATGAGGCGGTCCGGGAACTTCTTGACCATGTCGGCAATGGAGTCGTTAGACATCTTCTTGCCAAGGCTGACGGTGCAGTCTATGGGCAGCAGGACTGATATGTCTATACCGTTCTCGTCCATGTCTTCTACGAGGTCGTCTATGGGCCTGGGGTTGGTGAATCCCGGGTATGACCTGTTATACCTCTCTATGAGATAGTCGGGAAACATGCCCAGGAACTCCTCCGTCCAGGGATGGATGTGGACCTGGATTTTCATTTTCACCTCCTGGCGATT
>JASLQE010000261.1 GCA_030744635.1 Dehalococcoidia bacterium
ATAACTTTCCGCAGAACCGGATTACGGATCACCGCATCGGCCTCACCCTGCACAGCCTGACTCAGGTCATGGAGGGCAACCTGGACGAGCTTATCAACGCCCTGGAGCAGGCCGAAACACAACGCCAGATGGAGGCCGTCACCGCTCCCAGCAGATGACCCTCCGGGAGGTGTGGCAGTGGGGCGGTAGCCGCCTTCACGCTGCTGGTATACCCGACGCCCTCTTGGAGAGCGAAATCCTTCTCCGGCACTCTCTGTCCGAAGGACTCTCCGCCTTGCGGAGTCCGATATTCCGTTCGGACCGGACTCCTTCGGAGGGCCTTTCACGGGCTATGTTTTTCTCCCGCTGGGATGAGCAAGTGCCCCCGCTCGGACTGCGTCGGTTCCGCGTCAATCTTAACCGTCGCCTGAAGAGAGAGCCCACCGCTTATATCCTCAGGCACAGGGAGTTCTATGGACTGGGGCTCTTTGTAGACCGCCGGGTACTTATTCCACGCCCGGAGACGGAGCTGTTAGTAGAGAAAACCATAGAGTTAGTGGGGGAACGGCCGCTGCGGGTGATGGAAGCGGGCACCGGGTGTGGTGCGGTGGCCATAGCCCTGGCCCATCATTTGCCCCTGGCCCGGCTATGGGCCACAGAGATATCCCCCCTGGCGCTACAGGTGGCCCGTCGCAACCGGAGGCGCTACCATCTGGGGCACCGGCTAAGGCTGTTGCAGGGTGACCTGCTCATCCCACTGTCCTTCCAAGTGGACATAATCGTGGCTAACCTCCCCTATGTAAGGGATGCCGAAATTGATGGTTTGCCGCCGGAGGTCAGGGACTATGAGCCCCGCCCGGCCCTGGCAGGAGGGCCGGACGGCCTGGATGTGGTACGCCGCTTGCTGACGCAGGTCGCACAGCGGCTCAAGCCTGGGGGGTGGCTCCTGTTGGAGGTGGGTTATGGTCAGGCGAAGGCGGTGACCGCACTTGTCCGGGGGGCCCTGGGCGGGTGTAGCATAGATATGGTGGCAGACCTGGCCGGCATTCGCAGGATAGTTATGGCGAAAAGGCCTTGACAGGACGGGATAAAACCAGTAATAAGAGCCTATACGGAACCACGGTTTCTTAGAGAAGGCTAAAGGTATATGTAAAGGAATACATGTCCAAGGCTGTGATTACCATGGAGCCTGATACCCTCATCATGGACGCTCAGAAGCTGATGCATGAGCACCACATCCGTCGCCTGCCGGTGGTGGACAAGGGCAAACTGGTGGGCATCATCACCACCACAGATGTGCTCAAGATTCTTACCCAGGTACTGGGGTTCGGTGAGTCGGGCACCCGCATTCATGTCCACCATTGTGGTAGGAAACAGCCACAGTATACCCAGGTGTTGGGCCTCATAAGAAAGTACCGGGAGCAAGGTATGGGCTTGAGGGCGCTCTTCCCGGTCACACCTTCGGGTGAGGGCCATGAGGATACCAACATTCATGTGGATACTACGGATGTGACATCGTTGGTGAAGGAAATTCAGGCCCTGGGCTGCTCTGTAGAGGCCCGGCCTCACCGAGGCCCTTCCCCAATAGAGGTCGTTTAAACAACCATATCCACCGCTTCAGGAATACACCAGAGGGAATAGCCTCCTCGGTTGTGGCACATCTTAGGGGCAGGGTTTGCCCCGCCCCCAAACATATTCAGCGGGCAGGTGTGCGCAACATCAATGGCCGGTAACCGACCTCCTCCCCTTCGGTTGACAAGCTGAAGGGCGACTGATAACTTTAGGGATGGAATTCACAAGCGAGGTAAGTATATGCCCAAATTGATTGTGTGCGCCAAGCAGGTTCCTGACCCTGAAGCGCCTCCGGGTAGCTTGAAGGTGGACACATCTGCCAACAAGGTAGTTTTACCTGCCAGTATTTCGCCGGTCGTCAACCCGTATGACGAACAGGCAGTGGAGGCTGCACTGCGTCTCAAGGATGCTCTGGGCGGCAGTATCACAGTGATAAGCTTGGGAAACAACCTGCAGCGAGATGTGGTAAAAAAACCGCTGTCTATGGGCGCCGACGAGTTGATATTACTGGAGGATCCTGCCTTTGAGGGTGGTGATGCTTGGTCCACTGTTACGGCACTGGCTGCTGCCATCAAGAAGGTCGGTGAGTTTGACCTGGTGATCTGTGGCCGCCAGGCTGCGGACTGGGACGCCGGGCAGGTGGGCTTGGGCCTCGCCGAGATGCTGGGACTACCCGTTATTAGTTTGGCCCAGAAGGTGGAGGTGATGGACGGTAGGGTAAGGGTGGAGAGGGTTATCCCCGATGGCTACGAGGTAATAGAGTCCTCACTTCCCGCCCTGATTACCGTGAGCAATGAGCTGGGTGAGCCCCGGTATGCCACCCTAAAAGGAATCATGGCTGCTTCCAAAAAGCAGCCTGCCGTATGGACACCGGCCGATGTAGGGCTGGACGCTTCTCAGGTGGGGGAGGTGGGGCGTAAGTCAAAGCTGGTCCGCCTGTTCCAGCCTACCAAAGAGGCCCACTGCGAGATGATTGAAGGTGAGTCTGTCGAAGAGGCGGGGACCCTTCTGGCCGATAGGCTTCGGACCGCCAAGGTCATTTAGCACCTTTAAGGAGGCTCTTATTATGGCATCGCCCCTTTCGGTACTGATAACCGCTGAAGTAAACGAGGGCAACCTATCCCCTATCACCCTGGAGCTTCTTGGCTCCGCCAGGGACCTGGCCGGAAAGCTGGGGGGGCAGGTTGGCTGCGCCCTATTGGGCAGCGGGGTCGCAGATGTTGCCCAACAGATAATCGCCCATGGCGCAGACCATGTGGTGGTGATTGATGTCCCAGCCCTGCAGGACTACCTGTCTGATACCTATACCAGCGTCATGGAGACGGTGGTTCGTCAGACTGATCCCGAGATAGTACTTATGGGACACACCTCCATGGGAAGGGACCTGGGCCCCCGTCTGGCCTTCCGCCTCGGTGCTGGGTTGGCCACGGACTGCATTGAGTTGGATATAGACAATAGCTCAAAACAGCTTCTGGCTACCCGCCCCGTATACGGGGGCAATGCGCGGGCCACCTTCGCCACCGATACGCATCCTCAGATGGCAACGGTACGCTCAAAAGCTATGACTCCCCTTCCGCCGGACCCCTCCCGTCAGGGGGAGACGGTTACCCTCAGCACCATGCCGGACCTGACGGTCGGGCTGACGCTCTCTGACCGGGTGAAGGAAGAGGTCAAAGGAGTAAAGCTGGAGGACGCACCGGTGGTGCTGGGCGGTGGCCGCGGTTTGGGTGGCCCCGAGGGCTTTCAGCAACTGGATGACCTGGCCCGGGCACTTAAAGGGGCCGTGGGCGCTACACGGGCCGCCTGCGATAATGGCTGGTGGCCGGCTTCATCTCAGGTGGGCCTGACCGGCAAAATAGTGGCCCCAGACCTGTATATAGCTATAGCCCTTTCCGGCTCCAGCCAGCACATGGCGGGCTGCTCCGGCTCCAAGACCATCATAGCCATAAACAAGGACCCGGAGGCCAATATCTTCAAGGAATCCCAGTACGGTGTAGTGGGTGACTACCGCCAGGTGTTGCCTGCCTTTGCCAAGAGAGTAAAGGACCTCCTGGAGAAATGAACGGCGAGTTCCCGGTCGATATAGAGGAGGTCAAAGGCCACATTGACCGGGCGGACATATTTGCCATCTATTTCCCGTTTGTGGGGAAGACCCTGGTAGTAGATACCCGCACCAATACGGATGTGGGTCCCTTTATCAGGTTACTTCCCATGACCCGGTCTGTAGAGGAACGGCTGTGGAGCCTGCACAAGATGCGCCCCGGCTTTCCCCGGCCCCGCGGACTGGTGGCCATACCTTGGCCCCGGTACGCACGAAGCCTTAAAGAGCTTGGGGTCTGGGAACGGGTACTGGCCCGCATCCAACCACTTGGTTTCCCGGATGGGGAGAAGGACTGTGAATACGCCTTCTCCCAGTTGCTCTTGGCGGAGGCCAAGGAGATGAAGAAGGCCATCGCTGGGGATGGATATCACTCCTTGTGGGAGTCACCCCGGGCATAGCCTGTAAGCGATTAAGGCCACCAAAAGCCACTCAGGACTATGAACAGGGGGGGGCGATGGAGCCAATCGCCCTCAGCGCATCCAGACCTTGTATTCTACCCATGAAGAGCAAACAGTACAGATATTGCCGCTGGCCGGTCTATTCACACAGCCAGCGCTGGTACCAGCCCATGGCGTGGGCCATTACCTCTTCAAAGGGTTTCCCGCGGTAGACATCCCAGTGGCCGCAGCTTATCCGGGCCAGGGCCCTGGGTTCACCGGCCCGCTGGTGCATGGCCTGGGACTCCCCCATCGGCACCAGTCCGTCCCCGGTGGAGTGAATCCACATGGCGGCCCTGGGTGATATTGCGGATACCACCTCCTCCGGTCTGAAGGCCATCACCGCCTCCGCTGACTCCAGGGTTATCTGCGTACCCCACTGTGGTAGCTGTTTAACGGCCAGGGGGGTGGTCTTGTCCCAGAAGGACCGGGTGGAGGGGTCAGGCACCATGATGTCCAGGGTATCCACATAAGCTGAGGAGCCGTTCAGGAGGCGGTTCCGGCGGTCCTTCTCCAGATGGGACAGGAGCTGTTGCCACTGCCAGAAGGGGCGCATGCCGCGGAGCCATCGCTCCCCGTTGCCAATGCCGCTGGTGCTGACCAGGCATTTGACCCTTTCATCCGTTCCGGCGGTGTAGGATGCGATGGCGCCGCCGAAGCTGGTCCCGTAGAGCCCAACCCCTTCCGGGTCCATCCCCGGTTGTAGCTGGAGGAAGGTGATGGCGTTGCGGGTGTCCTCAACCTGGCACTGAGGCAGAAGCTGAAAACGGGGCTCTCCCTGGCTCTCGCCGAAGAAGCGGTAGTCAAAGGTAAGGGCATAGAAGCCCAGCTCCGCCAGCCGCTGGGCCACGGGGGGTAGAAACGACTCTTTGACGCCGGTGAACCCCTGGCATAAAACCACCCCGGGCCGACCTTCCGCCCCCGGCGGCCCTTCTGGGGAGAACAGCACACCGGCTATCTTGAGGCCACGGCTGTAGAATGAGACCGGCTGTTCCATAATGCCTCCTTGCGCAGATGCACCATGATAGGCAGCCTTGTGGCTGTGCTGTCAAGGCCGCTTGAAGATGAAGCCCTAGGTGGGGTGGTGGAGGCGGCATCCAACACATGCACCATGGTAAAATGAGTGCCATGAATTGGCTGAGAAATGCTTTGTTAGTGCTGGCAGGCTTTGTCCTGGCCTTTGTTGCCATGATTGGCACCGTGTGGCTGCTTATCAGCCTCCCCTCCCGTTTCCTCCCTCCGGCCTCACCACCCGGGCGCACATATATACCGCCGGTTATCACACCGGGGGAGTCTCTGCCGGGCCGGGCGGAGGGCCATGTTTATGACATCAGGACCAGCCCCGGCGGTCTCAGCGCTACATTTGACGCCACCATAGCCGAAGCCATGGTGGACTCCCTTATGAGGCAATCGCTGAACAGGCTGCAGAATGATGGACTGGGTCCGGTGAGGATACAGGCTACCGGGGTCTCCTTTACC
>JASLQE010000262.1 GCA_030744635.1 Dehalococcoidia bacterium
GGAACAGGAAGGCCAGGGGGAGGGCGAACAGGGGCGAGGTGGAGGTGAGCACCGATACCTTCGCCGCCCCGGCGTATTTTACCGCCATCACCACTAACAGGCCGGTGGAGAAGGCCGTCATCAGCCCAATCCACACCAGCCCGGCCCACTGCCGGCCCGGTCGGTGCTGTATCCCCAGGGGGCGCTTTCGGAAAAACATGAGGCCCATCAGAAACAGGCCGCCGGACAGGAGGCGCACATATCCGGCGGTCACGGGGTCTACATCAAAAACAGCCAGCTTGAGGAAGCCAAATCCTGCTGCCCACAGGGCCGCCGCTACCAATACCAGCAGCATCCCCCGGCTGCCCCGGCTTGTCGGACCGGGATAGCGCAGCTTTGCCCTGCCTGAGAGCATCACCAGAATAACGCCGACTATTATGAGGGCTGAGCCGGCCAGTGTGCTGGGGGTTATGACCTCGCCCAGCCAGGTAGCCGCAATGGTGAAGGTGAACAGCGGGAAGAGGGTGATGGAGATGGGATGCGCCCGTGAAACCCCTATGTGGGGCAGACTGGCTACATAAAGGCTGTCGCCGATGCCCAGGCTCACCACACCCGAGGCCACCAGTAGGGCCACCGCCCCCGCGGGCAGTGGGCCCAGGCCTCCTCCCACTATCATCGTAAGTACGATAGGTGACAGGAACAGGGAACCCAGCATCAGGCGCACCGCCACTATGGTAAAGGGGTCCATAGACCGTACCAGGAAGGCCATCACCACGCCCACCGTGGCCCAGGCAAGCGCGGACAGCAGCGCCAGATACTCACCTATCATATGGCTTTCAGTATAGCATGGGGCGAAATGCCGCTATGGGGCCTGGGTTTCGTAGATGCGTGAAACATTCCCACGGGGAATGCAGGGACTGCTACTTTTTCTGGCGCAGGTACAACCCGCGTCTGCTGGCGCCGTGGTTATACAGGGTGAAGTTTTGTTTGGTTTCAATCTGGCCGGACCTGGCCACAACCTCCACCAACCACTCACCCTGGAGGATTCTCCACTCCGGGTTACTCCACACATGCACCGTAGAGCCTTCCTCGGCATACTTGGGATGATAGCTCATGCCACTGAAGGCCCAGCAATCGGACTCTCCTTCATGTTTGATGGTCACATCAATCTCCTCGCCCCCGGCATCAGCAACAAGGTCCAGCCTGAGCCCTTCTGAAATCAGCTTCTGGTCGAAGAACTCAACCTGAGTCCACCTTCCGGCGTCATCCTGTATCAGATGGGTGGCCATGGGTTCACGGCTGCGGGTCCATTTGGCCATGATATGTTTTTGTCAAGGTGAGGGGGCACAGATCGCTTACCAGCCGTTATATGCTTGTACGCCCGCCAGGCAATAACTTGGAGGGCATCAACCCCGCACCACGGCCCGTTTACTTGCCTTGCCCTATACACAGTATTAAAATGTAACCATTATAGCTTGAGAAAGGGACACATATGGAAACGAAGACATATGATACAAGTCGATTGGAGCAGGCCCACCAGATTCTGAGTGCCATAGCGGAGCGCCGCGTCCAGAAGCCGGCCAACCCCTGGGACGGCATCTACTATGAGCTGATGTCCCGCTACTTTGAAAACATACTCAAAGCGGGAGAGCGGGGACAGAAGGTGGTGACCACCAGCGATGTGGTCCCCTCGGAGATACTCTATGCCATGGACATGGTTCCTTATCATATCAGCATGGTCTCCTGTGCCGCCGCCGTTCTGCTGGGGGAGCAGGAGACCTGTCTCTCCGCCGCAAAATCTTTCGGCCTGGCACCCGAGGTGTGCTCCGTTCATCGTATAGCCGCGGCATTCTTCGTAAAGGGCTGGGCACCGACCATAGATGCTGTGGTTTCCAACAACGAGTCCTGCGACAACAACGCCAAGAGCAGTGAGCTAATAGCAGAGGCCTACAAGGTGCCTGGTTTCTACTTTGACTGCCCCTTTTACTTCGGGGAGCGGGCCTTCCACTTCTTGGCCGGGGAGCTGGAGGACCTTTTCAAGTTTTTGGGCGAGGTGAAGGGCCAACCCCTGGATCAGGAGAAGCTGGTGGAGGTGCTCGAGAGCTCACGCCAAGTGGTGGAGCTCAGCAAGGAGATAAACCGGCTGCGCCAGGCGGTGCCCTACCCCGCCAACAGCAGATTGGGGCTTCAGTCACACCTGGTGCGCTGGTACTTCCAGGGCCGTCCCGAGGCCGTGGAGTTCATGGAGTTGGTGCGGGATGAGCTGCGCCGGAGGGTGGATGCCGGCCAGGGGCCGCCTGACCAGCGCTTCCGCTTTATCTCCCTCTTCCTTACCCCCAACCACCAGTGGAAGCTGTTGGACTGGATGGAGAGAGAGCACGGGGCCTACATAATACAGGACCCTGACCGCCACCATTGGGGTCCCATAGATTGGGACTTCTCTCGCCCCATGTACACCCTATCCAACCGCCTCCTGGCTGAGCCGGTGGCCTACCTGACCTACAGCCCCATACAGAAATGGGTGGATGCCATTGTTGAGGAAACCAGGGACTCCAAGGCCGATGGCGTAATATTCTGGGCGCACACCGCCTGCCGTCAGGCCTGCGCCACCATCCGCGTCGTTAAGGATGCCCTGACCGAGAGGGATATTCCCAGCCTGGTGTTGGATGTGGATACCAATGACCCCTCCTTCGTCAGCGAGGACGAGCTAAAGGACCGCCTGGAGGGCTTCATGGAGCGCATAGAGGAGAACCGGTAGCTGCTGCGCAGGCAGTGCACCCGTAGCGCTGCACTTTTCAAAGCATAATGGCCTGGAACGCGCACTCAGCACCGCAAGCATAAAAAGGGAGGTATTCATGGAGCGCAAGTACAACACCGTTATGCTCAAGAAGGACGATGGCATCGCCACGGTGGTGATGAACCGGCCCGAGAGGCGTAACGGCCTCAACGAAGAGATGTTTGAGGAGCTTATCTCGGCGCTGGAAGAGGCCGCCGGTGACGATAGCACCCGGGTAGTCATACTCACCGGGGCGGGGCGACACTTCTCGGTGGGGGCCGATATGGGCACCGGGCCGGGGCGGGAGGCCATCTTGGAGGAGCGGGACGCAGAGAAAGTACGCCGCGGGCTGCGCCACTCCCATAAGATTGTGGATCTGCTGACCCGCATGGAGAAGCCCTCCATAGCCATGGTGAACGGCATCGCCGCCGGCGGCGGCTTTGACTGGGCGCTTTCCTGCGATGTGCGTATCGCCGCCGAGTCCGCCCGCTTCCGCTCCTTCACCCAGATAGGCCTGGTACCGGGACAGGCCGGGGCCTTCTTTATGGTGCACCTGATGGGCTATGCCAAGGCGTGCCAGATGCTTTTCACCGCCGATATTCTGAACGCCAAGCAGGCGCTGGATGCTGGGCTGGTCAACACAGTGGTCCCCGACTCCGAGTTGGAGGCCGAGACCATGGATGTGGCCCGTCGCATGTCAAAGCAGGCCCCCATCGCGCTCCGCCTGGGCAAGCTGCTGCTGCGCAAGGGGCTGGAGATGAGCCTGGATACCTCACTGGAGATATGCGCCATCGCTCAGACCATCTGTATCTCATCGCAGGACTCACAGGAGGCCATCAAGGCCTTTCGGGAGAAGCGCCAGCCCGTCTACCAGGGTAAATAACCATCTCACAGGCAGGAGGAATACCCATGAGCCTCAGCGGTGACAAAAAGGTGGAGATGTATCGCAGCCTGCTTCTGTTGCGGAAACTGGAGGAGAAGACGGTGGAGATGACCATGGCCGGTCAGGTGCCCGGGTGGCTCCACTCCTACCTGGGACAGGAGGCGGTGGCGGTGGGGGTGGCCGCGTACCTTCGCCTGGATGACTTCGTGGCCTCCACGCACCGGGGCCGGGGCCACTTCCTGGCCAAGGGCCTGGACCCCAACCGGCTGCTGGCCGAGGTGCTGGGCCGCCAGGACGGTGTGTGCGGGGGCAAGGGCGGCGAGATGCACATGGCCGACTGGAATGTGGGGGTCATCGGCTCCAGCGGCATCGTCGGCGGCATCCTCTCCACCGCCACCGGGGTGGCCTTCGCCTGTCAGTACCGGGACACCGACCGGGTGGTGGCCTGCTTCTTCGGTGACGCCGCCTCCAACCAGGGCAGCTTCCATGAGTCCCTGAACCTGGCCTCTGTGTGGCGGTTACCTATCTTGTTCGTTTGCGAGAACAACGGCTACGGGGAGTTCACCCGGCAGCAGGACGCCATGCGGGTGCTGGATATCGCAACGCGAGCCCAGGCCTATGACATACCCGGAGTTATCGTGGACGGGGACGATGTGTTGGCGGTGGCTGGGGCCGCCGCGGAGGCCGTGGGCCGGGCCAGATCCGGTGAAGGGCCTACCCTGCTGGAGTGCAAGACGCACCGCTGGTCGGGCCATTATACCGGAGACCCCCAGGACTACCGCTCCAAGGAGGAGCTTGAGGACTGCCGGCGCGCTGACCCCATACCCCGCTTTCGGGGCTACCTGATAGAGAGCGGACTGCTGACGGAGGAGGCCGTCCAGAAAGTGGAGGCTGAGGTGGTGGATGCGGTTGCCGCGGCGGTGGAGTTCGCCCTCAACAGCCCCCTGCCTCCCCCGGAGACCGCCCTGGCCGATGTTTATGGGGTGACACAATGAGGCAACACAGGGAGGTGGCTTCATGAAGGACTCCCGCTACATACGGGCCATCAGTGAAGGGCTGGCCGAGGAGCTGGACCGCGACGGGAATGTGCTGGTGCTGGGAGAGGATGTGGTGGAGGGGGGACCTTTCAGCGTTACCAAGGGGCTGGTGGGGCGCTTCGGCACCAAACGCATCAGGAACACACCCATCTCGGAGTCGGCCTTCATGGGGCTGGCGCTGGGCGCAGCCATAGCCGGGCTGAGGCCGGTGGTGGAGGTCATGTTCATGGACTTCCTCACCGTGTGTATGGACCCCCTGGTGAACCATGCCGCCAAGATGCGCTACATGTTCGGCGGCCAGTACAGCGTACCCCTGGTGGTGCTCACCGCCGCCGGGGCCGGAGGTGGAGCCGGGCCTCATCACTCCCAGTCACTGGAGGCCTGGTTCGCCCACATCCCCGGCCTTAAGGTGATAATGCCCTCCACGCCTTACGATGCCAAGGGCCTGCTCAAGGCGGCCATCCGGGACGATGACCCAGTCATATACGTCTACCACAAGGGCCTGTTGCGCCAGGCGGGACAGATGCCCGAGAAGGACTTCACGGTGCCCATCGGCGTGGCCGATATCAAGCGGGAAGGCACGGATATCACTATAGTGGCCACGGGGCTGGCGGTGCATCAGGCTCTATCCGCCGCAGTCGGGCTGCAGGAGGCGGGCGTAAGCGCAGAGGTGGTGGACCCCCGCACCATAAGCCCCTTGGACACGGCAACCATCGTGGCCTCGGTGAAGAAGACGGGTAGGCTGGTGGTGGCCCACGAGGCCGTAAAGGGCTTCGGCATAGGTGCCGAGGTGGCCGCGGTAGTGGCCGAAGAGGCCCTGGACTACCTGGATGCCCCCATCAAGCGCATCGGCCTGCCATCCACCCCCATACCCTTCTCCCCGACCCTGGAGGCAGCCCTGCTGCCCACCGCGGACGATATAGGCAGAGCAGCACGGGAGGCCTGCGGCGTAGCGGTGGAGCAGTAGCCTTTGCCCGTTCCTCTGACCATACCTAAACTAGGCCTGACCATGAACGAGGCCAAAGTGGTGGAGTGGCGCAAAGTCCAGGGAGACAGGGTGGAGAAGGGGGAGGTCATCTATGTCATCGAGACCGAGAAGGTGGTCTTTGAGGTGGAGTCCCCCGATGCGGGCACCCTGGGCAGGATAGATGTTGGCCCCGGCGGCACCGTGCCGGTGGGGGCGGTGGTGGGCTACCTGTTGCTGGCTGGGGAATCAGCCGGCGATATCCCGGCCGCGGTCCCTCTGCCGGAGGTGGCGACCGCCGCTGCCGCACCCGTGGCCTCTACCGCTGGCCCATTGCCGGCAACCGCTGCTTCCGGTGGGCCGGACACGGAAGCAGCAGATAAGAGAGTTTCGCCCCTGGCTCGGCGGCTGGCCCAGGAGCACGGAGTTGACATAACCACCGTTCGGGGCACCGGCCCCGGGGGCAGGGTCGTCAAGGAGGACATCCTGAGGGCGGCGGCGGAAGGGCCGGCGGCCCCCACAGCCGAGGGACGGGTAGTACCCCTCAACACCATGCGCCAGACCATTGCCCGGCGCATGACACAGAGCTTTCAGCAGGTGCCCCACTTCTGGCTCAGCGCAGAGGTGGACACCACCGCTATGGAGGAGGCCCATAAGAGATTAGGCCCGAATGTAGAAGAGGCCATCGGGGTGCGGCTTACCCTGACCGACCTACTCATAAAAATATGCGCCCAGGCGCTGGAGGAGCAGCCGGAGGTCAACGCCGTCTGGAGCCCAGAGGGCATACGCCTGCTAACGGGGATAAACATAGGGATGGCGGTGGCGGTGGAGGGGGGGCTTATCGTGCCGGTGCTGCGGGACGCCGGCAAGAAGACGATGTCGCAGATAGCCGGGGAGAGGGCAGGGCTGGTGAGCCGGGGGCGGGAGCGCAAGCTCCTACCCGATGAGCTGATGGGCAGCACCTTCACCCTTTCCAATCTGGGTATGCTGGGCGTGGACTGGGGCAACGCGATTATCAACCCGCCGGAGAGCGCTTTGCTGCTGGTGGGCAGGGTGCGGCAGGAACCCGCGGTGGTGGACGGCCAGATAGCCATCCGGCCACGCATGGCTATGACCATCAGCTCGGACCACCGGGTGCTGGACGGCGCTTTAGCCGCACGCTTCCTGGCGCGGGTGAAAGAGCTTATAGAGGGGCCGCCGGACTTCGTGGTGTAAAGGGGTGCCCTGGAGCTGTCAATGTTTGCAGACTCCAGTTACGGTTCTCCCTTCAAGCGTGGTCATACTTGGCGAAAGGAGGCTTGCCGGTGCCGAAAGCCAGGGTAAATGGAGTGGACTTGCACTATGAGGTCACCGGGGAAGGGTTCCCCCTGGTCCTGAGCCATGAGTTTGGGGGGAACTGCTGGAGCTGGGACCCGCAGGTGAAATACTTTTCTCGGTACTTCCGGGTCATAACCTATAATCACCGGGGATTTCCCCCTTCTGATGTCCCGGAGGACCCCACCGCCTACTCTCAGGGGGAGCTCGTGGAGGACCTGCACCAGCTTCTTCACCATCTCGGCATCAAGCAGGCATATTTAGGGGGGCTGTCTTTGGGGGGGAATGTGGCCCTCAACTACGGTATCGCCCATCCGGAGATGGTAAAGGCATTGGTTGTAGCCGCCACGGGGTCGGGGTCGATGGACAGGGAGCGGTTTGAGGTGGACCTGGAGCAACTGGCACGGCTTTTTGAGACCGAAGGGGTAGGGGTGGTGGCCGAATCGCTCGCCAAGAGCCCCACCCGAAAACAACTGCTACGCAAGGACCCCAAGAGCTGGCAGGAGTTCTATGAGAACTTCAACACCCACTCGGCCACAGGCTCGGCCCACATCCTGCGGGGGGTGATTCTCAAACGGCCTACTATCTTTGCCCTTGAGCCCAAGCTGCGGCAAATGCGTGTGCCGGCGCTGATTATGGTCGGGGACGAGGATGACCCCTGTATTGAACCCGCTGTGTTCATGAAGCGGAACATTTCATGCTCGGGCCTGGCGGTCTTCCCTCAGAGCGGGCACGCGATTAACCTAGAGGAGCCTGACCTGTTCAACCGGGTGGTACTGGACTTTCTCACCTCGGTGGAAGCGACGAAGTGGGCGGTGCGCCAGCCTCAACAGGTGAGGTCGTCCGTTTTCTTTCCCGACGGTACAAAGGACTGAGGCCAACCAACGGTGCCCCATATGACAAAGCACCGTTTGAAGGACAAAAGATGCGCATACTGGTAATAGGCGGGGGACCCGCGGGTTACACCGCCGCCATCTGTGCCGCCCAGCTTGGTGGCCAGGTAACCCTGGTGGAGAAGGGCGCCCTGGGGGGCACCTGCCTGAACCGTGGGTGTATCCCCACCAAGGCCCTGCTCCACTCCGCGCACCTGCTCCACTCCATCCGCCGGGCCGGGGAGGTGGGTATACGGGTGACGGATGCCTCTGTTGGCCTGCCCAGTTTAATGGACTACAAGAAGGGGGTAGTGGCCCGACTCCGTCAGGGGCTACAGGGCCTCATGGGGCAGAACCGGATCCGTGTGGTATCCGGCGGTGCCGCGCTTGTTTCCGCTGGTAAAGCGATAGTGGAGGACAGCGGAGAGGAGATAGAGGCGGATGCCATCATCGTAGCCCCCGGCTCCCGTCCTCGGGGCCTCACGGCCGCACAGGGAGTGCCGGTATGGGGCAGCGATGAAGCCCTCAGCCCGTCCCGCCTCCCTTCCAGCCTCGTCGTGATTGGGGGAGGGGTAGTGGGGCTAGAGTTCGCCCAGCTTTACCACCGTCTGGGCACAACGGTAACAGTGGTGGAGGCCCTGCCCCGCATTCTGCCCGGTGAGGATCCGGAGATAACCGATATCCTCTCCGGCTTGCTGAAGCAGGAGGGCATAGATATCATAACCGGGGTCGGGGTGGAGGGGTTGAGGCAGGATGGCGAGGAGGTTGTTGTGGGGCTGACCGGCAGCGAGCCAAGGGCCGTGGCGGTGTTGATAGCCACCGGGCGACAGGCCGTTACGGATGGGCTGGGGCTGGAGGGTGTCGGGGTAATAGTAGAGAAGGGTTGTATCGTGGTGGACGAGGCCATGCGCACCACGGCCTCCGGTATATTGGCCGCCGGGGACGCCACCGGGGATCCCATGCTGGCCCACGCCGCCATGGCGGAGGGGGAGGTGGCCGCACACTCCGCCACAGGCCATGAAGCCGCTATGGACTACTCGGCTGTGCCCCGTTGCCTCTACACCTCGCCGGAGCTCGCCTCCGTGGGCCTTTCGGAAGAGGAGGCCCGTCAGCAGCATGGCCGGGTCAAGGTGAGCCGGTTCCCTCTGGCGGCCAGCGGCCGGGCACAGGTATTGGGGGAGGGGCTGGGCATGGTCAAGGTAGTGGCCGGGGCCGACCACGGCGAGATACTGGGGGTGCA
>JASLQE010000263.1 GCA_030744635.1 Dehalococcoidia bacterium
ATAGATGGGGAGCACGGTCCGTTATGTACCTGGTAAGCTATGCGAATACCTACTTTGAGTTCATTCTGTCTGGGCTGGGCTTCGGGTTGAGTGGGGCCTCCTTTGCGGTGGGCATAGCTTATACTTCCATCTGGTTCAAGAAGGAGCACCAGGGCACTGCTCTGGGCATCTTTGGGGCTGGCAATGCAGGTGCTGCCCTTACCAGCATGGGGGCACCCATTGTCCTAAGGATGCTGACCGACAACGGCACTAACATTGAAGGATGGCGCACCCTACCCCAGCTTTATGCAGCCGCTCTAGTTGCTACCGCCATAGTCTTTTACCTGCTGACCACTACCAGAAAGGTGGAGCAAGTCCGTGGAATGAGCTTATTGGCACGCTTGGCCCCGCTGCGGTATATGCGGGTATGGCGATTCGGTCTCTACTACTTCTTCGTCTTTGGCGGTTTTGTAGCCCTGGCACAGTGGCTGATCCCCTACTATGTGAATGTATACGCTATGAGTGTGGCCATGGCAGGTCTGATGGCATCCATCTTCACCTTGCCTTCTGGGATGATACGAGCGTTTGGTGGCTGGCTGTCCGATAGATGGGGAGCACGGTCCGTTATGTACCTGGTGCTGGGTGCCTCGCTGTTGAGTTTACTGCTGCTGATTGTGCCGCAGATGGACATACAGTCACCGGGCGAGGGAGTTACCGCGTGGCGCTCCGGGACAGTCACCTCGCTTTCGCCCACAGAGATTGTTGTAGGCAATGACTCATATCCACTTCGTCCGCCTTACGATGTCCCTAAGGTTGGTCAAAAGCAAGTGCTTATCCTGCCCTCCTCATCCTTCTGGCAAAAACCGGTGGTGCAGGTGGGAGAAAGTGTTACTAGGAAACAACTCCTGGCCCGGGGGATTACCCACATCTTTTTCCAGGCCAATATGTGGGTTTTCACTGGGCTTATTTTTGTAGTGGGAATCATGATGGGCATCGGTAAGGCGGCAGTATACAAATACATCCCAGACTATTACCCCAACGATGTGGGTGTAGTGGGGGGCTTAGTAGGTGTCCTTGGGGGCATGGGAGGGTTCTTGTGCCCCATCATTTTTGGCTATTTGCTCAAGGCTACTGGCATATGGACAACCACATGGATGTTCCTGGCCCTTGTGGCTCTGGTGAGCCTGGTGTGGTTGCATTTGGCGGTCCAGGGTATAATGCGTAGGAACGCACAAGATGTTTAGCCAGCCACTTAAATAAACCCCTTATCCCGGCAGCGAAGGGCTACGTGGTGTACCGTAGCTAAAAAAGGGAAACAGTAAACAGCAACAAAATAGATTAGGAGACCACCGCATGACTGCACAACAAGACAGATCCCAAAGGAACTGGCTGCGGCCGGGCTGGGTAGATGAATGGGCACCCGAAGACCCTGCGTTCTGGGAAAGAGCGGGGAAGAAAATGGCTTGGAAGAACCTGGTAATATCCATCCCCGCCCTTCACCTGGGCTTTGTCGTCTGGATGCTGTGGAGTGCGCTGGTGGTGAACCTGAACAATATGGGTTACGACTTTGCTATCGGCGAGTTGTTTTGGCTGCTCGCCATATCGGGGCTTACCGGCCCCACCTTGCGCATATTCCATTCTTTCCTCCCTAGCAAACTGGGTGGATGGCTGACCCATCTCATCTCGGTAGGTTCATTGGCGATACCAACCATATGGCTATTCTTCGCCCTTCAGAGCCCAACCACCTCTTGGGGGGAGTTTATGCTTATTGGAGCCCTGTGTGGTTTTGGGGGTGGAAACTTCGCATCGTCCATGTCCAATATCAGTTCCTTTTTCCCGCGTCGCCAACAGGGCCTAGCCCTGGGACTCAACGCCGGGCTGGGCAACCTGGGTGTGAGCTCCGTCCAGTTCCTTACCAATCCCATAATCGGCACCGCCGTCTTTGGCGGCATCGCCGGAGGTTCCATGCTATATAGAGAAGGGAAATTTTTAGCCAGTGGTGAATGGGCCTATACCGTTGGTGGTATAGCTAAAGAGATATGGCTCCAGAACGCCGCTTTGCTGTGGATATTACCCATTATAGTGGTGCTTGTGGCAGCCGTTCTGTTTATGAACAGTATCCGGGCTTTCTCTTTGTCTCTCAGTGAGCAGGTCCAAATATTCAAGTTAAAACACACCTGGTTGATGACCTGGCTTTACACTATGGCCTTCGGCTCCTTCATAGGATATTCCACCGCATTCCCCCTCACCATTCAAGTGGTGTATGGCGGCTTGCCGGACTCCCCCGATGGACTGGCCCTGCGTTATGCTTTCCTTGGCCCACTAATAGGTTCAGTCATAAGACCGGTAGGCGGCTGGCTATCGGACAAATATTCGGGGGCCAAAGTAACTCTGGCGGCGGGCCTGGTATTGACAGGCGCCTCAATCGGGGTCACGGCGTACACCCACCCCACCGATATGAGCACCTTTCCCTACTTCCTGGGATTGTTCCTGCTCATGTTTACCTGTACCGGCGTGCTCAACGGCTCCACTTTCAGGATGATTGGCGTCATAAAGCAATTCAATTTCCAGACCAAGGGACCAGTCCTGGGGTGGACCTCAGCAATAGCCGCCTATGGCGCATTCATCATTCCCACGGTCTTCAGGAGCGTCATTGAAAGCAATGGCGCGCCGGACCTGGGCCTCTACATGTTCGCTGCCTTCTACGCCGTTTCCATGGTTGTGCTCTGGTATTTCTACCTGAGGAGCAAAGCCCAAGAGCACGGTGCATAATGGCCTGTTTTGGCCTGTGTTTACAGCGCTATGCAACCACCGACGTAGGCTCGTATGTCCCATAACGTAGCTGGCGTGCCAGCGGAAGTGGAGGTGCAGTTATTCTAAAGCAACCTGTGCACCTGTTCAGGGAAATCCAGACCCTCCAGGGCCTGCTACTGAGTCCCGAGGAGAAGAGGTGGCTGGAAAAGCCCCAGGCTCAGCCATCTTCCAGGGCAACGGTGCTTTACCTGGGGTGCAACATTCTACGGACACCCCATCTAGCCCAGACGGTGACTGCCTTCTTTCGCTGTCTGGGCGAGGACTTCATAGCCCTGGGGGGAGCCGCTTATTGCTGTGGCGTACCTTATGAAAGGGAGGTGGGAATAGAGGGTGGCCGCCGCCAGGGGGAGAGGCTGGCCTCCCGTCTTGAGCAGCTTCAACCCAAGCAGGTGGTCATGTGGTGTCCCGGGTGCCTTCATTTTTACAGGCATGTCCTGTCCCTCTCCGGTTCCTTCCGGTTGCTCCACGTGACTGAATTCTTGGCAGAGAACAGGGACAAGCTCACTTTCACGCCACAACCTCCCACCAAAGTGGCCCTCCATTGTCACACCGGCTCCCCGGAGTCGGACCGGCAGGCCGCTGCCGCCCGGGCATTGCTGGCCGCCGTGCCTGGGGTGGAACTGGTGGATATAGGCAGTAGTGACGCCTGGGGGCGCAACTGCTCCGGGGTCCAGCGCGATCGTATGGGACGGGAGGCCTGGGAGGCTGTCATTAAGCCCTTCTTCGATAAGGCAGCGGCAGCCGGGGCCGATGTTTTTGCTACTATGTACCATGGCTGCCAGCGGATGTATGCGGGCTACCAGGATGATTACCCTTTCACCATTGAACACTACCTGACCGTGGTGGGCCGGGCACTGGGCATCAACTACCCAGACAAGTATAAACAATACCTGCTATGGAAGGACAGGGGCGGTATCCTGGAAGACAGCTATCCTTGCATGGAGGCCAACCGAGTTCGGAGGGAACAGGCTATTGCTAC
>JASLQE010000264.1 GCA_030744635.1 Dehalococcoidia bacterium
AGAAGCCCCGCTTACGGCTGCGGCCCATTTCCATCAGGGAGGCCCCGGCGGCCCCCAGCACCTGCCGCGGCGGGGAGTAGATATCATGGTAGCGCCCCAGGTAGCAGGAATCATGATAGGTCAGCTTCTGGGCGGATGCCGCAGGGGCCTTCAGACGGCCTTCGGCCAGCAGCCCGGACAGGAGCTGGCTGTGGTGCACCACCTCAAACTGCCCTCTTAACTGGGGGTATTCGTTGCGGATGGTGTTGAGGCAATGGGGGCATGAGGTGATGATCTTCTTCACCCCGTGCTTGTTGAAGGTCTCGATGTTGCGCATGGCCATCAGTTGGTACTGGTACTCGTTGCCCATGCGGCGGGCGGGCTCACCGCAGCAGGTCTCCTCCTCACCCAGCAGGGCAAAGTCCACTCCGGCAGCCCGGAGCAGCTTCACCATGGCCTGGGGTATCTTCTGGCTGCGCTCCTCCAGGGCCGATGTGCAGCCAATCCAGTACAGCAGGTCCGACTCCCCACCCCGGCCCAGGTATTTCACCTCCAGGCCAGTGGCCCAATCGGTGCGAGTGGCGGTCGTGCCGCGCCACGGGTGCCCCCGGGCCTCCAGGCTGCGCAGTGTCTGTTCGGCCGTGTCCGGCATCTGTGCCCGCTCCAGCACCAGGTGGCGGCGCATATCAATTATCTTCTGCACATGCTCAATCAGAACGGGGCACTCCTCCTGGCAGGCGCGGCAGGTGGTGCAGTCCCACAGCACCTCCTCGGTTACAACCTCGCTTATGAGGTCCGGGCGTTCCCCCTTTTCCAATAGCTCCTCGGTGACATGGAGGATTACATCCCGGGAGTTGAGGGGCTTACCGGAGAGCCACGCCGGGCAACTGCTGAAGCAGCGCCCGCAGTGTGTGCAGGCCATACCGTCCATAAGCTGCTTCCAGGAGAAGTCCTGGGGCTTGCTGTTGCCGAAGGTCTCCGAGTTTTCCAGGTCCAGAAGGGTCAGGGCACCCCGGGGGCCCAGAGACCGCAGGAAGATGTTGGGGAAAGAGGACATGATGTGAAGGTGCTTGGAGTAGGTGACGAACACCATGAAGCACAGGATAATGCCGTAATGGAGCCACCACATTACCTGGAAGGTGCCCTCTCCCGCTCCGGGCATCAGCCCGGAGAATGAAGCTCCCAGGGGTGGCGAGCTGGCCCCCTCCATGCTCAGTCTAAGGCCCTCGGCCGTGACGCTAAGGAACATAAGGGCGAATATGAGGGCAAGAATAATGCTGGGCACAGCGCCCCGCTCATCAAGCCGGGCCGGTCTCACCACATAGCGGCGGAGGGCGGCCCACACAATGGCCAGCATCACCAGCGCTGCCATTATGTCAAGAAGATAGCTATAGTAAGTGGCAAAAGTGCTTTCCTGGATGGCGGAAAGGCCCAATCCATCTCCCAGAAAGATATAGAGCAGATAGCTCACCGTGTAGGTCATAAAGCCCCAGAAGATGAAGAAGTGCCCCAGTCCCGCCCTGTCGGCAGCCGTCACTCGGCGCAGGGAGCAGAGCTGGGCAAAAGTCCTTCCCAGCATGGCACCCAGACGTTGCAGGGGCCGGTTCCAGCGGGGCTGGGCCTCCTTTTGTCCCCGGCGTAGCTGGCGATATAGGAAGAAGATGCGGTTCAGGGCCAGCACCGCCGCCGCCACGAAAGCCCCCCAGAACAGCGCCACCCCGGGCACAATCCAGTAGCTCTCTTCAACCGGCGACAACTGAGCCTCCTTTCGTCACCCCGTCGGGGAACAGAACCTGTCTTTTTCCGGCGACAGGGCCAGGAAGTTTTCCACAACCTGGGTTGGGATGTCCAGTTCACCTATGGGGGTATCGTTACCACCCACGCCATGGTAGTCACTGCCCCCCAGGGGGAGCAGTTCATAGCGACGGGCGGTAGCCAACATGGAGTTGACCACATACGGCGGGTAGTTGTTGTAGTAGGCCTCCATGCCCACCAGGCCAGCGACCTTGAGACGGGGCAGTAGCTCATCCAGCCGTGGTATCTCCGCCGGATGGGCCAGCACTGCCAGCCCGTTGCCCCGGCAGATAAGCGCCACTGCAGATTCAGGGGTAAGCTTTACTCGTTTCACATAGGCGGGGCTGTCCCGTCCGATGTAGGTGGCGAAGGCGTCTCTCAGAGTCGGCGCATAACCTTTTTCTATGATGGCCTGGGCGATGTGAGGCCTACCGACTGACTCCCCAGACGCCAGGGTGCGCACTCGCTCCCAGGAGAGGTGGACTCCCACCCCCTCCAGCCTCTTCAGCATCTTCTGGGCCCGCACCACCCGTGAGTTGCGCTGCTGCTCCAGTCCCGCCTGGAATTCCGGGCAGTTGGGGTCTACAAAAAAGCCCAGGATATGTACTTCGGGGAACGGGATGTCGGTGCCCAGCTCCACGCCGGGAACAAAGCGAATAGATAGCTCCTGGGCCACAGCCTGGGCAGGGATGATGCCGGCTACGGTATCGTGGTCAGTGAGGGCCATAACACGGACCCCTGCCGCTGCGGCCAGCCTGACCACCTCCTGGGGGGTATATTTGCCATCGGAGACATTGCTGTGAAGGTGGAAGTCCGCCCTCATCCAGCCTCCTGGCGCAGGCGGCTGATGTTGCGGGCCTTACCCGTAGTTTCGTCCACCTCCACCAGGATCGCGTCCAGCGCTACCTTGCCTTTGCCGATGGGAAGCTGATGGGGAAGGCGGGTGACGAACCGCTGGAGCACAGGTTCCACCTCCACACCGATAATTGAGTCTACAGGGCCGGTCATGCCCACATCGGTAACATAAGCGGTGCCACCGGGGAGTATACGCAGGTCTATGGTGCCCACATGAGTGTGGGTGCCCAGGACGGCACTGGCCCTGCCGGCCAGGAACCAGCCCAGGGCCGCCTTCTCCGAGGTAGCCTCGGCATGGAAGTCCACAATCACCACCTTGGGGGTCTTATCCCCCAGCCCTGTCAGCAGGGCATCCGCGGTACGGAAAGGGCAGTCCAGAGGCCCCATGAAGGTGCGGCCTACCAGGTTTATCACCATGCACTTGCCATTGAAAAGATACCCCCGCCCTGGGGCATCCGGGGGATAGTTCAAAGGGCGAAGAACAGGCAAATTGCCGTCCTCCAGGACTGGCACTATCTCCTTGTACTGCCAGATATGGTTGCCCGAAGTAAGCACATCCACCCCGGCATCCATCATCTCCAGCGCCGTCTCCGGGGTAAGCCCTATACCCCCGGCAGCGTTCTCGGCGTTGGCGATGACCAGGTCCAGCCCGTATTCCTTACGGAGTTCTGGCACCAGGGTCTTGAGCGCCTTGCGGCCAGGCCGACCCATAACATCCCCTATCATCAGGATGCGTACAAGGTCATCCCTCTGGCTACTTGGCAAATTCCACCGCCCGTGTCTCCCTGATTACCGTGATCCTTATCTGTCCGGGGTACTCCAGGGTGTCCTCTATTTTCTTGACTATATCCCTGGCGAGGCGCAACGCCACCAGGTCATCCACCTGGTCGGGCTTAACCATGATACGCACTTCTCGGCCCGCCTGGATAGCGTAGGCTTTTTCCACGCCGTGGAAACTGTTGGCCAGGTTCTCCAGGGCCTGGAGCCGTTTCAAGTAGTGCTCCACCATCTC
>JASLQE010000265.1 GCA_030744635.1 Dehalococcoidia bacterium
TAGGTGCCGGTTCCAGCCACCACAGAGCCCCTGTCCCCTACACCATCCTTGACCTCGGCACAGAGCTTCAGCTTCTCTTCACGGGTGAGTGTAGGGCATTCCCCGGTAGTCCCAGAGGTCACTACACCATCGCTGCCGGAGTCCAGCAGAGCCAGCGCCAGGCGGCGCGCCTGGGCATAGTCCACCTCACCTTGGCCGTTGAAAGGAGTAACCATAGCCGTGAGCAACCTACCCAGCTCTTTCATACTGACCCCTTTCCACTAGAGTCTCCGCTATCTGGACGGCGTTCAGGGCGGCCCCTTTGCGAAGATTATCCGCCACCACCCACATGGACAGGCCGTTCGGCAATGCGGTATCCTGACGGAGACGGCCCACCAGGACATCATCCCCACCTGCAGCCGCCCAGGCATTAGGGTAAAGGCTGATTTCCGGCTCATCCTGCAGCCTTACCCCGGGAGCGTGCCGGAGCACCTCCCAGGCCTCCTCAGGTGTGATGGGATAGGAGAACTCCACCGACACCGCCTCGCTGTGGCCGACGAAAACGGGTACCCGAACACAGGTAGCTGATATGGCTATCTGAGGAGCATGTAGAATCTTACGGGTCTCCTCCACCATCTTCCACTCCTCCCGCGTGTAACCGTTGTACAGGAATACATCTATCTCAGGGAGGACATTGAACGCTATCTGGTGAGAATATATGTGCGGCGAAGCCTGCTTCCCATCCAGTACCTGCCGTGCCTGAGTGTTCAACTCCTCTATGGCCGCAGAGCCGGTCCCGGAGACAGCCTGATAAGTGGATACGATTATCTTTTTGATAGGATTGACCTTGTGCAAGGGTGCCAGGACCACTACCATCTGGATGGTGGAGCAGTTGGGGTTAGCGATAATCCCCTTGTGGTGGCCTATGTCTCCGGGATTGACCTCAGGCACCACCAAGGGGACCCATGGCTCCATACGGAAGGCAGCGCTGTTGTCCACCACCACTGCGCCCGCCTTGGCCAGGAGGGGCGAGTACTGACGGCTTATATCGGCCCCAGCGGAGATGAGGGCCAGGTCTATGGAGTCGAAGGCACTGCTCTTGAGCTCTCGCACTTCCACCGGCTCCCGTTTGAAATACACCCGCTTGCCTGCAGAACGGTCTGAGGCAAAAAGTTGCATGGTGTTGACAGGGAAGCTGCGCTGCTCCAACACCCGCACCATCTCCTGCCCTACCAGGCCGGTGGCCCCCACCACGGCTACATTAGGAGACCTCACTCAACTCCCCTATAGTCCCAGCAGCCGGTCCAGTCCGTACACCAGCTCCCGGCACTTCACCACCTCCCGCACGGCAATGAGTACTCCAGGCACGTAGCATTCCCGGTTGATGGTATCGTGGCGGATGGACAGGGTCTGCCCGGCCGTCCCCAGTAGCACCTCCTGGTGGGCCATCAGCCCCGGAAG
>JASLQE010000266.1 GCA_030744635.1 Dehalococcoidia bacterium
TAGATACACCGATAGGTTTGTGGTATCTTACCAGTGCCGGAGACTTGAAGGGTTTACCATGGCTTACAGTTTGGGGCTGAAGAGACGCTGGGAACCATTGGGGAGGGCCAGATGAAGGTCATATGGCTGGGGCATGCCTGCTTTCTGATTACTGCGGATAACGGCCTCAAGATTGTTATCGACCCCTACGAGGCAAGCCCTGGAGGCCGCATCAGCTATGGCCCTGCCAGGGAGGCCCCGGATGTAGTCACCATCGGCCACCAGGACGCCGCGCACAACCACACCGCAGACCTCCGGGGCAACCCGGAGATTGTTCAGGGTGCGGGCAGCCATATGGCCGGGGGCATTGAGTTTGTGGGCATCCCCACCCCACATGGCCCGGTGCCCACCGGCGAACCGCCGGGCGCTCTGGGGCTGGAGGCGGCAGTAGCCCTGTGGGAGGTACTGCCGCCGGCCGTGGTCATTCTCAGGCATTTTCGCAATCAGAAGTGCAACTTCCCCAGCTGTGGGGTGGAGGACCTGGTCAGACTCAGGCCGGGGGCGGTGCTGGTGGGAAACACCGAGGCTGAGTTAACCGCGGGCCATCTCCCGGAGGGCCGGATTCTTGTACTGGAGCCTGCACTGTGAGGGGCCGCTCCTGTGGCTTGGTCCTCGCTCACTTGAGGGCACACAATCGTAATGTCGGCGGCTGAGACACCAGAAAGCGGTTTGGCGGTGCTTGTAGACAGTCATGCCCACCTGGATGCCTTCCCGGAGGCGGAACTGCGCAAACTGATGGCCCGCGCCGGGCGGGTGGGGGTGGGGGCCATTCTGGCCCCGGGGGCGGACCTGGCCTCTTCCCGGCTCTGCGTTTCACTGGCCCGGAGGTTCCGTCAGAGGCTACATGAAGGCCCTCCCCAGGTGCTGGCCGCGGTGGGGGTGCACCCCATGTTCCTGTCCGGCCCGCTGGACGAGGACGCCATAGCCACGATGCACTCTCTGCTGAGCAAGCCGGGGGTAGTGGCGGTGGGCGAGGTGGGGCTGGATAGCACCGGCCCCAACCCTTCCCTTCAGATGGATGCGCTGAGAGCGATGCTGCGCCTGGCACGAGAGGCGGACCTCCCTGTGGTGCTCCACTCCGAGGGCCCGGTTGAGAATATGCTGTCTCTTATTGGGCAGGTGGGTGTGGCCCCAAGGGGTGCGGTGGTGCACTACTTCACCGGCGATGCCGCCACCGCACGGCGATACATAGAGGCTGGACTATATATATCTCTGAGCCGTACCCTGGTGCGCCGTCCCCGGCTGCAGAAGGTGGCAAGGGAGCTGCCCTTGGATAGGCTGCTCCTGGAGACGGATACCTACCCGATGCCCCATAGGGCCACTGAGCCGGCCCATGTCCGTCAGGTAGCGGAGAAGCTGGCCCAGGTAAATGGCGTTACCCTGGAGCAGGTGGCCCGGCAGACCACGGCTAATTTCAGGAGACTGTTTCAAGGAGGATAGCATGGCACTGAAACCCATGGTAATTGAAATGGGCATGGGGATGGATGTCCACGGCGGCGATGTCACCAAGGCCGCCCGCAGGGCGGTGGAGGCGGCCATCCGTCACAACGGCCTGCCCCTGGTGCGCCAGTTGGGTAAGGGGCCGGATGATATGCGTGTGGATGTGCTGGTAGGAGTGCCCCGCCCAGATGACGTGAGGGCCGACGGGGTGCTGGATGTGCTGCCCTTCGGCACCAAGTCCCTGAGGGCGGTGCCCGGTGGACTGGAGGTCCCATTCCCCGGTGGTGAGCCTATCATCATGGCCACCGCCGCTGTTACCGTGAGCCTGGAGCTGTGATAACATAGGGGCGAACTGGGGGGTTGCGCCTATTACCGAGGGGCCGTGCAAGCGTATCCGGGCTGCTAACCGTCTGACAGCGGGGCGGCACAAACAAAGGAGGCGACATGCATGCTGAGCTACTGAACAGTTTGAGGGAGCACTACTCCCTGCACCCCATCGGCTTTCCCTGCACCCACAGCGGGGTGGAGCTGCGCGTGCTGGAGAGGCTCTTCAACGACGAAGAGGCACGCATGGCCCTTCACCTCTCCCCCTCCCCGGAGACGCCCGACAGCCTCTCCGCCAAGCTGGGGCAGGATGCGGAGAATCTCCAGAAGCTGCTGGACGGCATGGCGGAGAAGGGGCTTGTCCTCAAGAGCCCTCCCGCAACAACTTCCGTATGGTCCCCTTCCTCCCCGGCATCTACGAGTTCCAGCTAAACGCCATGGATAAGGAGATGGCCGTCCTCTTTGATGACCTCTACCCGGAACTGGCGGAGGAGATATTCTCCGCCGCCACCGCCTTCACCCGGGCGCTGGCGGTGGAGAAACATCTGCCGTTTGACCTGGAAGTGGCCCCCTATGAGCGGGCCTCGGACATTGCGAAGAACGCCGGCAGGGTGGCCCTGGCGGAGCGCATTTGCCGCACGGAGAAGAAGCTGCTGGGGAAGGGCTGCGCCCGCCCCCGGGATGTGTGCCTGATATTCTCGCCTATCGCCGAACAGTGCATAGACCTGGGGCTGGACCAGGAGGTGAGTCTGGAGGAGGCCCTTAAGGCCGTTGACCAGGGGGAGAACTCCGGGCTGGCGCGCTGCTCCTTGAATGTGCAGAGCCGTCCCACTTTCATGTGCCAGTGCTGCTCCTGCTGCTGCGCC
>JASLQE010000267.1 GCA_030744635.1 Dehalococcoidia bacterium
AGTGGGCCAGGGAGGTCATGCACAAGCTGGTTTCCAACGCCGATGTGTTCGTCTCTAACCTGCGCAAAGGGGCACTGGAGAAGTTCGGCCTGGACTACACTACCCTGTCGGCTATCAATCCGGGGATTATCTATGCCACCGCCTCTGGCTACGGGCAAAAAGGCCCTGATGCTGCACTCCCTGTCATGGACTTCGCGGCACAGGCAAGAGGCGGTATGCTCAGCGTCATCGGTGAGCAGGATTCACCGCCGCCCCCGGTGGGCGTGCCGGGATATGCCGATACAGTAGGGGCCATGCAGTTGGCTTTTGCCATCACCATGGCACTACTGGCCCGGGAGCGCACCGGCATTGGCCAGGAGGTACACACGTCACTGTTGGGCGGTCAACTGGCTGTGGGGGCACTGCAGCTACAGGGCTATCTCTTCTCCGGGCAGAACCCAAACCGGATCAGCCGCAGCCATGCCTCCAACCCACTGCGTATCAGCTACGAGGCCGGCGATGGCCGGTGGCTTTGCTTCAACCTTACCCAATCGGACCGGTACTGGGCGGGCTTCTGCCGGGTGCTCGGCCTTGACGAGATTATCGACGACCCTCGGTTCAACAGCGCCTCTGCGCGCCAGGAGAACTGCACTGAGCTGGTAACCCTGCTGGACCAGGCGTTTACCGTCAGACCTGCTAACGAGTGGCTGGGCAGGTTCAACGAGGCACAGATAATCTGCGGCGTGGTGCAGACCTTCGCCGAGGTGGTTGCAGACCCGCAGGTGGTGGAGAATGACTACATTGTTACGGTGGACCATCCCCAACATGGCCCTCTGCGGGAGATTGGCATCCCCATTCAGTTCAGCAAGACTCCCGGCAAGGTGCGCTCGGCGGCACCGGAGTTCGGGCAGCACACCGAGGAAGTGCTGTTGGAAGTTGCTGGCTATAGCTGGGAGGATATCGCCCGTTTCAAAGAGCAGGGGACCATAGTCTAAGCCGCCTTGGGGGCCAGCCATTCCCGGGCCTGGACCAGCCGGGTGAGCAGCAGATTAAGCGGGGTCGCCAGTCCCTTTTCCTCCCCCAACCTCACCACCGCCCCGTTGAGTGAGTCTATCTCCGTGCGTTTTCCGCGCTGCAAATCAGCATACATGGAGGCATAGTGGGCTGCGGTAATGGGAACAAGCTGGCCGAACAGCACCTCCTCATACTCCTGGGGTCGGGACCAAAAGAGTTTCACCCCCAGGGCACCGGCCACGGCAAACACTTCGCTGATAACATCGGCAATAGCCTGCCTGGTGGGCTCCATCTCTCCCAGCCTGCCGTAGCTCACCCCCAGCAAGGCCGAAAGCGGGTTGAGGCAGCAGTTATACAGCAGCTTACCCCATAAGAAGCCCTTTTTGTCTTCGGTGGCCAGAGCGGCCACCCCGGCCCCGGAAAAGGCCACCGCCAGGGACTCAATCCTCTTCGGAGCCACCGCCCCCCAGGGGTTCCCCAGCATAAGCTCGCCCCCCTGCACCGTTACCTCCACCTTACCCGGAGCACTTATGTCAGCGCCGAACATCACCCTGGCGGCCAGCGTACGCTCCTTCCCTACCCTATCGGCTATGGCCTCAGCGTTACCCAGTCCGTTCTGGAGTGAAGCCACCAGCGTGTGGCTGCCAGTCAGGGGAGCCACAGCCGCTACGGCCTGTAAAGTATCGTAAGTTTTGGTGGCTATGAGGACCAGGTCTAAGTCTTCGTCGGCAACATCCGTCACGGATGTGTGGACTGCCAGCTCCCGCACCCGGTGCTGGCCCCATAGCCCCGATATAAGCAGGCCCTCCCGGCGGACGGCCTCCATGTGGGCCGGACGGCCTATCAGATGCACCCGGTGCCGTTTGCGGGCCAACATGCCGCCGGCAGCGCTGCCGATGGCCCCCGCCCCCATAACCAGGACATTCATGCTCGGTAATCCCTCCCCGCGGTTTCCCCCATTATATCAGCCCCCAAGGGCCCCCAGGCCGCCTGGGATGAAGTCCTTGACTTATACACCGGGCGGGCGGGTGGGAGTCCGATTGGTCGTTGCGAGGGCCTGCGGCTATAATGGGAGCTAACATGAGCCACCTGACCGAGATAGCCGACGGCATTTACCAGTTGCGCTTCACATTAGACCAGGCCCGCTTCCAGTCCAGGGTGTACCTGGTGGCCGGGAACCGGGGGGCGGTGGTGGAGACCGGCCCCGCTATCATGGCGCCCTCTATTGTGGAAGCGTTGAGGGCGTCGCCAGGAGGCCTGGATGGGGTGGCATTCATAGTACCCACTCACCTACATCTGGACCACGGCGGTGGGGTGGGGGCACTGGCACAGGCCCTCCCCGGGGCCACAGTTGTGGCACACGAGCGTGCTATCCGCCACTTGATCGACCCCTCCCGACTTATAGACAGCACCCGCATGGCCTTCGGGCACCGCTTTGAGGAGCACTACGGCCCCATCGTGCCGGTGGCCCCGGAGAGAGTCCACCCCGCGGCTGACGGTGAGATGTTAGACCTGGGAGGGCGAAAACTGGATGTGGTGTATACGCCGGGCCACGCCCCACATCACCTGTGCTTGCTGGACTCCCGCACCCGGGCCATGTTCGTCGGTGAGTCCCTGGGGCACTACTTGCCTGATACCGGACTGCTGGTGCCCTCCATCCCCCTGCCGATGGTGGACCTGAAGGCCATTTTCCGCGGCATCAACCGCATCCAGAGGCTAAACCCGGATATGCTGATATTCTCGCAGTTCGGACACTCCCCCGACACGGAGAGGCTGATATTAGAGGCCAAGCGGGCAATGGCCGCCACCTCCCGCATAGTGCTCTCCCGCCTGCGTGGTGGCGGCAGCGAACAAGAAGCGGCGGCCCTGGTGCTGGCGCACTATGCTGAGAGGGCCAGCCGTCTTGACCCCCAGGGGCCACTCACGAGGTTCTCCGGGGCCTGGGCTGGCACTACCTTGCAACTGGTGCAGTCCCTCCGGGACTACTTTCGCAAGCGAGACCTGCTGTAACCCTCACTCTCCCATTATCTGTAGCACCACCTGCCGGTGGCGGGGGCGGTTGTCGAAGTCGGCCAGCACCACCTGCTGCCAGGTGCCCAACGCCATTTTTCCCGCCGAGAAGGGTATGGTTAGAGAAGGGCCCATTAAACCGGCCCTGAGGTGGGAGAACCCGTTGCCGTCTCCCCAGGCCAGGTCATGGTGGTAGCCAGTGTCGGAGGCCACCAGCCGCTCCCAAAGCTCCTCGGTGTCCCTGAGCAGGCCAGGCTCGTTCTCCGTCGTGCCGACACCGGCCGTGGAGCCTACCACGAAGATGTTTACTATTCCATCCCTCACCCCGCTGCGGGCCACCTCAGCCGCCACCTGAAGGGTGATGTCAACCAGGTGGCAGCGGCCCTGGGTATCCAGTGTAATCTCTCTTGTTACGACCATCGCTTACCTCCCGCTGGCAACGGCTTTGGCAGGCCCCTGTTCCCACGGCCTATGTACCATCTTTCAGGGGCTTTGCCCCCCAACTCATCTGCGGGTATGCCAGCGGGTATCAAGCAGGTGCGTTCAGATAATCCCCTGGTCCTTCAACGCCCCGATGTCCTCCCAGGTGTAGCCCAGGCCCAGCATAACCTCCTCGGTGTGCTGTCCCAGCTCCGGAGCCGGCCCCTGCAAGGCCGCAGGGGTCTCGGTGAACTTCACGGCAAAACCCGGGAACTTGATTTTGCCCATGGCCGGGTGGTCCCAGTTTAAAATATAGTCGTTGGCCAGTATCTGCTCGTCCTCGGCCAGGTCAATGAGACGGTTGGCCACGGCGATGGGCATGTCAGCCGACTCCCGCATGGCCTCTATCCAGTCCTGGGCGGGGCGGGTGGCGAAGGCCTCGTCCAGAATACGCACCAACTCCTCCCGGTGCCGCATCCGCGCCTCTTCGTCTACAAACCGGGGGTCATGCTCCAGCTCGGGGTGGCCCATGGTGCGGCAGAAGTTGCCCCAGTAGCGTCCTCCCTGAATGGCCGCCATGACTATCCAGCGGCCGTCCTGGCACCGGTAAGAGTTGTAGAGGGGGTTGCGAGGTGGCTTCAGCCGGTTGTGCCGGGGTATGGAGTTGCCCATGGTGAAGGCCGGCATC
>JASLQE010000268.1 GCA_030744635.1 Dehalococcoidia bacterium
TAAAATATGTGTTTGCGGGCTTGGCCCCGAAATTCGGCCCAGGAGTGGGGATTGGATGCGTTAGGTACTCAGTTGCTGCTGGAGATGAGAGGCTGTGACCCCGGGCTGTTGGATGACCTGGGGTACATTCAGGATGTCCTATTAGCGGCTGCCGTGGAGATGGATGCCACCGTTTTGGGCCATACCTTCCACAAGTTCAGTCCACATGGGGTGACAGGGATAGTGGCTATCGCTGAGTCCCATTTGTCTATCCATACATGGCCGGAGTACGGCTATGCCGCTGTGGACATCTTCACCTGCGGCAATGTGCACCCGGAGCGGGCGGCGGACTTGATTGTGTCCAAGATGCGTTCCCGGGAGCCGGCCGTGTTTGAGGTGAAGCGGGGCATACTGAAGGCCACCAGGGAGAGTACCCTGGCGGCCCTGGGTGGGGAGCATGAGCGAGGAATCTGACCGTTGGCTCAATGAGAATATAACCCCAGCCATTGTACAGCGAACCAGGGTGGAGGCTGCCCTCTACCGGGGGCGCTCAGCCTACCAGAGCATTGAGGTGCTGGAACTGGCAGAGCTCGGCCGTAGTCTCATCCTGGACGGGAAGACCCAGTCCACGGAGGAGGACGAGTTCGTGTACCACGAGGCCTTGGTGCATCCTGCCCTCGTGGCACATCACAGTCCCCGGCGGGTGTTCATAGCCGGTGGGGGTGAAGGCGCAACCCTGCGGGAGGTGCTACGCCACCGCACCGTTCGGCAGGCAGTGATGGTGGATATTGACAGGGAAGTGGTGGAGATATGCCGCCGGCTGCTTCCCAAGCATCACCAGGGCTCATTTGAGGACCCCCGTACCCAGCTTCTGTTTGAGGACGCATACAATTATTTGGCCGGGGTCAAAGATGGCTTTGATGCTGCCTTTCTCGACCTTACAGACCCCACAGAGGAAGGCCCGTCACACCCCCTATTCACCAGGGAGTTCCTGGAACTGGTCCGGGACAGCCTGGCCCCGCAAGGGGTAATGGTGGTCCAGGCCGGACCGGCATCGGCTATCAGCCACGGCAGTTTCGCCGCTATCAATCACACGCTGGCCGATGTTTTCCCCAGGGCCTTTGCCTATGTAGCCTCTGTCCCTTCATTTGGCGGCCAGTGGGGCTTTGCCATGGGCTCCATGGAGCCGGACCCAACATCGCTCTCACAACAGGAGATAGACCTGCGGCTGGAGAAACGGGTGACCGGAGAGCTGCGCTTCTATGATGGTGTGGCCCACACCGGAATGTTTAGCCTTCCCAAGTTCCTGCGCCAGGCCCTGGCCCGAGAGAAGCGGATTATCACAGGCCAGAGCCCGATGTTCGTCCCCTGAACCACCCCTAATACCGGGGACTCTTACTGCTACCGGCCTTCAAGTGTTGGGACCTTACCGGCCCAGGGACGGGCCTTCTCGAAAGCGGCGCAGGCACGCAACACTGCGGCATCGTTGCCCCACCGGGAAACAACCTGCAGACCTACGGGCAACCCCTCTGCCGAGAAGCCACAGGGGAGGCTGGCGGCAGGCTGCCCGGTGATGTTGAAAACCGGGGCCATGTAGAACGGGCCCCAGAGCCGGTCCACCTCGCCACCATCTATTGCGCGGGGCCTTTGACCCAAGGGGAAAGCGGTCACAGCCGTGGTGGGGGTGAGCAGCAGGTCATAACCCTCGAAGAACCCGGCCATCTGTGACTTGATGCGCTCACGGGCGCGCAGCGCCCGTGAATAGTCAGCCCCAGTCACCCTCCTGCCGTGGCCTATTACCGCCTTGACATGGGGAGTGACCAGGTCAGAATGCTCCGCCACCAGGGACTCGTGGGCGGCGCACTCGTCGGCCATGGTAATCAGGTTGTGGACGGATAGAGGTGTGCCCGTAGCCGGTGTGGCTTCCTCCAGGTGGCATCCCATGGTTTCAAAGACGCGCGCTGCCGATTCAGCCAGCGCCCGTACCTCGGCATCCACCCTGCCGTAGCCCAGGTCCGGGCTCCAGGCCACACGCAACCCGGCCAGGTTTCCCTCCATCTGATTAACGAAATCGGGTGCAGGCTGCCTGAGTGTGGTGGGGTCTGATGGGTCATGGCCGGATATTACCTGCAGGCACAGGGCGGCATCCCGCACCGTGAGGGTTAGGGGGCCGATAGTGGCAAATAGCTCCATGCCCCCCTCGCCGCCGTGGTGGGATACCAACCCCTGGCTGGGTTTGAAGCCGAAAACGCCGCAGAAGCTGGCCGGTATGCGGATAGAGCCGCCACCATCACTGCCCAGCGCTATGGTGCCCAGCCCGGCGGATACCGCCGCCGCCGCCCCTCCGCTGGAGCCTCCCGCCGTACGCTCCCGGTTCCAGGGGTTCAGGCAGGGGTCCCCCAGCCGGTTCTCCGTGGTGGCGGCCAGCCCGAACTCGGGGGTGTTGGTCTTGCCCAGGATAACGGCCCCGGCGCGCCGAAGCCTCTCCACTACGGTGGCGTCCTCGTGGGGAACAAAGTCCCGGTAGGTAAGGGAGCCGGCGGTGGTGCGGATACCGCTGGTCCGGATAAGGTCCTTGACGGATACGGGCACACCGTGAAGCGGCGGCAGGGGGCCTCCCCGGGCCAGCGCGGACTCAGCTTCCCTGGCCGTAGACATCGCCTGCTCATGGGCCACGGTCAGGTAGGCGTTCAGCAAGGGGTTGAGCCGCTCTATACGCAGTAGCAAGTAGGTTGTCAGCTCAACCGGCGAAACTTCATGGTGCCGCACCATATCCGCCAGCCTCCAGGCGGGAGTATAGGCCAGAGTATCCATAGCAGCCTCCCGGTGCGGCCAGCTCCAGGGCTGTTATCTCAGAGCTATAGTGCCAGCCGCGAAAATCACATAGACACTATATCTGCCTGGGTATGGGGGAGTCAACAGTGAAAAGGGGGGCGGTGGGAAGGACTATGGTTGCCCTACAACCTTAAAAAGTGCCTCTGGAAAAAACGGTCACGCCCATGTACAATGTCAAGTCGGTGGTTAGAAGCAGCGCCGTGTTCAGGAGAGCGGCGAACGGAGGCATGACAATTATTGCGAACCGGACCTGGGCGCAGATGGCACTGTGCTTGAAAATATGAGTGCGGAGATGGGGAGAGGCAACGGCATACTCCTGGAAACCCAGGTGGCGGTCAAGGACTTCGATGGGGTACGGGCGGTCAACAGGTGCTCCATCAGGGTGGGGGCTGGGACGATAACGGGCCTCATCGGCCCCAACGGAGCCGGTAAGACTACCCTTTTCAACCTCATCACCGGCTTCTTGCGGTGCACCGGCGGGCGTATTCTTTTCAAGGGGGAGCGCATTGACGGGCTGCCACCCCACGAGGTCTTCCACAAAGGGGTGGTACGCACTTTCCAGATACCCAGGGAGCTGAAGCGGATGACGGTGATGGAGAACCTTATGCTGGTGCCCAGCACGCAGGCGGGGGAACACATCTGGAATTCATGGCTTACTCCCTGGCGTGTGAGCCGTCAGGAGCGGGAGAACGAAACGCGGGCGCTGGAGGTGCTGAGGTTCGTCAACCTGGTGAGCCTCAAGGACGAATACGCAGGCAACCTGTCTACGGGACAAAAAAAGCTACTGGAGCTGGCGCGGACGCTGGTGGCGGAGCCGCAGATGGTGTTGCTGGATGAGCCCGGCGCCGGGGTGAACCCCACGCTTATGAAAGAGCTTGTGGAGCGTATTCGCAGCTCTTGCTACGATAAGGGCATCACCTTTCTGCTCATTGAGCATGATATGGACCTGGTCATGCGGCTATGCAACCCCATAATCGTAATGAGCAACGGAGAGAAGATAGCCGAGGGTTCACCCCAGGAGGTACAGCAGGACCCACTGGTGTTACAGGCCTATTTGGGAGGGCTCCCCGGATGAGCCTGTTGGCTGTCCAGGGCATCGTGGCCGGCTACGGGCAGACGGAAATACTGCACGGTGTCTCCATCGTGGTGGAGCCGGGGGAGATAGTAGCCATAATAGGCCCTAACGGGTCGGGGAAGTCCACCCTGATGAAAAGCGCAGTGGGACTGCTGCGGCCCACGGGGGGCAGTGTCAACTTTCGGGGCGAGGATATTACCGGGGTGGCCCCGGAGAATATCGTCCGCAAAGGGCTGTGCTATGTGCCGCAGTCCAGCAATGTTTTTCCCTCCCTTTCAATTCATGAGAACCTGGAGATGGGGGCCTTTGTGCGTACGGACGACTACCGGCCCCGGATAACGGAGATATATGACCTGTTCCCCGACCTGGCAAGCAGGCGCAAGGAGCGGGCCAGCAGGCTCTCCGGAGGGCAGCGGCAGATGGTGGCCCTGGCCCGGGCACTCATGCTGAACCCGGTCCTACTGCTCCTGGACGAGCCGTCCGCCGGACTCGCCCCGATGATGGTGGCCTCGGTCTTTGAGAAGATAAAGGGGATAAGCAGCACGGGTGTGGCGGTCCTCATGGTGGAGCAGAACGCGCGGGAGGCGCTGAGGCTTTCCGCCAGGGGATATGTGCTGGCTGCGGGGCATAACCGGCTGGAGGGGCCCGGCAGGAGCTTGCTGAGCGACCCGGAAGTCGCCCGGCTATACCTGGGGGGATAGGCGCATGACGATGCCGGGGTGCATGGGAGGATGGCGCTGGGGTGTAGCCCATACCCTGATGGCGATTTTCCTGGTGGTGATGGCCTTATCCTTTCTATCGGTAATCAGGTTAGAGCTGGTGGTCAACGGCCTGCTGATAGGGCTAATCATGGCGGTGGGCGCAATTGGCCTGTCACTGGTGTACGGAATACTGAAGTTTGCCAATATCGCCCAGGGCGACTTCATGACCCTGGGTGCTTATATGTGCCTGTTCCTTCTGGGCACACTTTTCCCCCGTATGAACATCCAGGGTACAGGGTTGGGTCCTTTTACATTCGGGTACCCGATGTTGCTGGCGTTGCCGCTGGTGATGGTGGTGCTGGCCACACTTGCCATCGGACTGGATATAGGGGTGTACCGGCGTCTGCGAGGGCGAGGGGTGAGCACGGTGGTGCTGGCGATGACATCCTTAGGGGTTGCCATTGCCTTACGGGGGGCGGTACAGGTCCTCTGGGGCGGGGAAACGGAGCAGTACCCCCGGTTATCCAGACAGTTCTATCAGGCTCCCATGGATGTGCGTATACCGCCGGACGGGATATTTATCGGGCTGGTGACCGTTACTCTGGTGGTGGCCCTCTACCTGTTCCTCAGCCGCACCAGGATGGGTAAGGCTATGCGGGCCACATCTGACAATGAGGAGCTGGCCAGAGTCAGCGGCATCAACACGGAGCGAGTAATATGGTGGACCTGGGCCATCGGTGCTGCCCTGGCGGCCACGGCAGGTATACTGCTGGCCGTTTTTCAGGCGCAGCTACTACCCATAATGGGATGGCGCGTCCTCATCCCCCTTTTTGCGGCCGTAATCCTGGGAGGCATCGGAAACCCCTTTGGGGCACTGGTGGGCGCACTCATAATCGGGGTCACCTCAGAGGTATCTACCGAATGGCTCAGCCCCAGCTATAAACCCGCAGTTGCGTTCCTGCTAATGATTGCCACGCTTCTGGTGCGCCCCACGGGCATCTTTGGAGTGAAAAGCTGATGGACATATCGGGGATTATCAGTTATACCACCGGTGTGGTCATCATGGCGGGTATCTACGCCGTTTTTTCACTGGGACTGAATATACACTGGGGGTACACGGGCCTATTCAATATAGGCATCGCCGGCTTCTTTGCACTGGGGGCCTACACATCGGCCATACTGACCACCTCGGCACCGGACCCGGACCTGTTTGAGGACTTCAAGTTCGGGGGCGACCTTCCGGCCCTTCTATCGTTCCTGGACCCGGGTATAGACCTATGGTTTTTCGTGGCACTCCTGGCGGCGGGGGTGGTTTGTGGTGTGGTGGCCCTGGGCATCGGGTTCATCACGCTGAGGCTGAGGGATGACTACCTGGCCATAGCCACCCTGGGTATAGCCGAGAGCGTACGGCTGGTCTTTCTCAATGAGAAATGGCTGGCCAACGGCTCCAAGGGCCTCTACCGCATCCCCAAGTTTATGGGGGATGTGGTATCAGCCGAGAACTATGAATTTCTGTACCTGGTAGCGGTGCTGTTGGTCCTGGCCGTAGTGTATCTGGCGGTTCAGCAGGTCATCAAATCGCCCTGGGGGAGGGTGCTGAAAGCTATCCGTGAGGACGAGACTACGGCTGCGGCGAGCGGCAAGAATGTCTTCAGCTTCAAGCTACAGTCTTTTGTGCTGGGTGCCTTCATAATGGGCATCGGTGGGGCACTGTATGCCCATAGTGTTCGCTTCGTTGCCCCCATCTCCTTTGACCCATTGTTAGCCACCTTCATCATCTGGGCTATGCTCATGGTGGGGGGCAGCGGCAACAACAAGGGTGCTGTGCTGGGGGCGTTTGTGGTGTGGGGCATCTGGACCGGGACCCAGTTCCTCCCCGGTTTCCTCTCCGATCCGAACTTCCGTCTCTTTATGATAGGCTTTTTGATTGTGGCCGTAATTCTGCTCCGGCCCGGAGGCATCCTGGGGGAGGAGCGGAGGGTATCCCGCGCAGCGCAGGAGCGAGAAGGGGCTGCCCCATCAGAGCTTTAGTCTATGGGGGCAGCCCCTCTGGTTTCAGATATTTGGCTTAGGGCAGTTCGAACCTTCCGGTGGATACTACTTCGCCACCCTCTACCTTCCAGATTTCAATGGTGGAGATGACATCCCCGTTCTCGTCGAAGTCCTGAGCACCGGCAGCGCCCACGTAGTTGATATCCCTGCCCTCGCGGATTAGCTGCAGTGCCCGGGTGAGGCTATCCAGTCCCGGCCCCACTACCTCGCCGGGCGTATTGGCTATCTCACGAAGCGCGTTGCGTATCTTGGTGCTGTCCGTGGTGGTGCCCGCCTTCTCCGAGGCCAGAGCTATCAGGATTACGGCATCGTATGTCTCGGCGATAAACGGAAGATTGGGCACCTCTACTGCAAAGGCAGCGGCGTAGTCACGGTCAAAAGCCTTCTTGGCATCTGTCAGCTCGGATCCCGGTGCCGTTCCGTGAAAACCTTCAAAACTGTCCCATCCCAATGCCTCAAACATACCGGGGGCCTTGGTGCCATCCACGAACAGGAAGGTGCTGATGTATCCCCCCTCCAGGGCCTCCCGCAGGTAAATCTCGGCCTGTCCCGGATAACCTATAGCCACCAGGACATCTGGGTTATCCGCGGCGGCTTTGCTAAGCTCGGAGGTGAAGGTAGGCTGCGAGTCCTCATGGGGCACCAACTCGTGAACCTTACCCCCCTCGGCCTCGAAGGTGGCCTTGAACTGCTCCGCCAACCCCTGGCCGTAGGCGTTGTTGATGTACAGGGCCGAAGCCGTTTTGTACCCTTGCTCTAGGGCCAGGCGGGCCAGTACTACGCCCTGGGCAGCATCGGATACCGTGGTACGGAAGAGGAAATCATTGTCCTCGAGTATAGTAATGGCGGGCGAAGTGGAGGCGGCGGATATCTGAAGTATCCCACTGGGGCCGGTCACCGATTGAGCGATGGGGATAGTCACGCCGCTGGCCAAGGCGCCCACTATCGCAACCACATTATCCACATCTACCAGGGCGCGGGCGGCATCCACCCCCACCTGGGGGGTTGTCTGCGTGTCCCTGGAGACGATGATAACGGGGCTGCCCAGAATGCCGCCGGCCAGATTTATCTGGTCCGCAGCCAGGACGGCTCCGTTGCGGTGTGCAGGGCCGAAGTAGGACAGAGAGCCGGTGAAGCTGTTGAGCTGCCCTATTTTGAGGGGCGGTAACGCTTTGCGCTCCACCTCTTTCACGACCTCAACCTCTTTCACGACCTCTTTGGTGACCACTACCTCTTTAGGTACCTCTTTCACGACCTCTTTGGTGACCACTACCTCTTTAGGTACCTCTTTGACTATCTCCCTGGTGCATGCCCCCGTGATGAGCAGGCTGGATACGAGCAGCAGCACCAGCAGATGTCCTGGACGCGTTAGCTTCTTCATCACTTTCAGACCTCCCTTGTGTAAGGTGCGAAAACCAGAGACCCCTTTTATGGGGTCTCACCTCTCCCCGCGGCACCGGTAGCACCGTGGTGGTATACCTAATACCTATGCGAATATACCCCAATACCGAATACCTGTCAAGGTTCCTTGACAGGCCAGATTTCTTGACCGGAAGGTATGGGCCAGGTAGAATCTAAGTTGCGGTGAGTGTAGCCGAGTGGTTTAAGGCGCCAGGTTGTGGCCCTGGAGATCGAGGGTTCGAATCCCTCCACTCACCCCAACAGTCCGGGTAGCCAGGCAGTGCGCGCTGAGCCGCACCCTCCACCCTCCTTGACACCACAACGAAGGGTTGGCTATGATGTACTGATTTGTCATTGTGGAGCTTCTGTCTATGTCCTTCAGGTCCCTGGTGCTGGCAGAGGAAGAGCGGATAGCCGTTATAACCCTGGACCGCCCCCAGGAGGGGAATGCCCTCTCCGGTGAGCTGGCCCAGGAGCTCACGGAGGCCTGTGCCCTTGTCAGTCAGGAGGATGGGGTGTGGGCGGTGGTGCTGACAGCTACCGGCCGGTCCTTCTGCACCGGCGGTGATGCCCCCTTCGCCATAGAGGCCGTGGTCGCCATAGAGCAACCTGTAATAGCCGCCATCCAGGGCGATGCCCTGGGGCTGGGACTGGCCCTGGCCTGCGCCTGTGACTTGCGCCTGGCCGCCCCCGGTGCCTGTATGGGGGTGCCCCGGCCCCTTGGCCACCCCGGCGGCCTCACTCAGCGGCTGCCCCGGCTCGTGGGGCGGGGCCGGGCACTGGAGATGCTGCTCATGGGGGATACAGTGGACTCCGCCCAGGCCTGTGAGTATGGCCTGGTAAACCAGGTGGCTACCGGGGGAGATGTGACCTCCCTTGCCCGGGAGTGGGCCCGGCGGCTGGTTGCCAAGGCACCCATCGCCGCCCGCCTGGCCAAGGAGGCGGTGGCTAAAGGCATGGATCTGACCCTGGACCAGGGCCTGCGTCTGGAGGCTGACCTCTACTTCCTGCTGCATACCACCGGGGATCGTGCCGAGGGCATATCCGCATTCCTTAGCAAGAGACCACCCCAGTTTAAGGGAGATTGATGAAACTCAAATTAGACCTGCACACTCATCCCTTTGAGGCCACCGGCTTCCGCCAGATAACCCCCGATATTGCCGAACGCCTGGTGGCCCGTATCCGGGAGCGGGGTCTGGATGGCATAGCCGTCACCGAGCACGCCGACAAGACTTACGGCTTCAAGGTCAAGGAGATAGTGGAGGCCAGGTACCCCGATATCGTCATCATCCCCGGCCAGGAGGCCAATGTGTGGCCGGTACAGGTGGTGGAGCTGTGCTTGCCGGGGGATGTTACATTCAAATTCCTGGCACACCCCGGATACCCCGGAGAGCTTACCTCTGCGGACGGGCTCCACGGCATAGAGATTGATAACCCTTTGCATAGCTGGCACATCAATAAGGAGAAGGTCCAGGCGCTGGCCGAGAAGTACAACCTGATGTTGCTATCCAACAGCGATGCCCACACCGTGGAAGACATAGGCGCCCGCTACAACGAGGTCTCCATAGAGGAGCTATACGACCGGGCCCGTCAACAGGGTCAACAGTGAAGCTAAAAATAGACCTCCACACCCACACCTTTGAGGCCACCGGTAAGTGGTTGGACGAGGATGTGGTCCGCGAGATTGTGGGCAAGGCCAAGGAGAAGGGCCTGGATGGCATAGGTATCACCGAGCACGAGTTCAAGAGCTACGGCATTCAGTTCAAAGAGATAGCCGACCGCTGCTGCGACGGCGATATACTGGTCATCCCCGGCCAGGAGATTAGCGTCTGGCCGGTGGAGATGGTGGAACTGTTCCTGCCCGGGGACCGGGTGTTCCGCTTTATCTGCCACCCCGGATTCCCCCCCACAGATTTCTCCCGTATGGCAGATAAAGTGCAGGGCATTGAAATCAACAAC
>JASLQE010000269.1 GCA_030744635.1 Dehalococcoidia bacterium
AAAGTCTCTGCAGGGTGATTACCCGCTCCGCCTTGAGCAGTAGGTCTTCCGCCGTAGCCCTGATGCCCGTGGCGGCGGTGAAAAGCTGGGCGCAGACTTCTATGGGGAGCACCCGGCTGATGAACGGACGCTGGCAGGAGCCAAAGGAATACAGCACCACATTGTAGAGTTCCGCAAACCTGGTCATCAGAGGCACATCATAACCGTCCGTTCCTCCCAGTACTACCCGGGGCACATCGCCTGGAGGCACTCCGATCCTCTCGGCATAGCGCCTCAGGCTCTCTTCCGACCTCCCCGGCATCATGGTGATGTTGCTGTAGGCGTTGGGAGGGCCGGTGCGCCTGGGATCTACCAGAGCACCGAAGGTGAAACCGTTGTAGCCCCGGCGGTATGCGGTGGAGGCGGTCTCATACATCTGGTCCCAGTAGACCGGTTTCCCCTTCTCCCAGGGCTCCTGACGGAAGGCGGCGAATCTGGTCTCCTTGCCAAGCTTTGACAGGGCGTCCCCAAAGCGCTCCGCCATCAGATCTCCAAAGCCCTCTCGGTGGGCTATCATCCCCAACAACCGGTGGACTAGGGCGGGCTCACCCCGGCGCAACTCCACCCCTCCAGTATCGCCCTGGTCAACGCTGCCGTCTTCGTACATGTGGACGAAGGCATCGATGACCGTGGCTACGGCCACAGTGCTGATGCCGAGCCGGTTACACAACTCCGAGCACGTGAGGATTTCATCGGGCCTGTCAGCAGGCAGGCCCATGGTCTGGGCAAAGGGCAAGGTCACCGTCCCCGCCGGGCAGGAGGCCGAGACGGTCATCCCAGAGTATTTCCCCCAGTCTGTCTCCAGCCTGGCCTTGCAGCCTATCGGGCAGGAGGGACAGGTTATGGAGCCTTTCCACAGCTTTTCCTTGTAAATCCGGGTCCAGCCCGGCATGTCAAATTCCCTGCGCTCCATCTTCTCATTGGCCCCGGGGGCATATTCCTGGAACTGGATGAGAGTGCCTAACTCCCGCCACTGTCTGCCGTAAGGAGAGGCTACCAACTCCCGGTAGGTCCTATCAACCAGGCGCATGAAGGCCGGCGGGTCGGCCACTGGAACCTGCTTGCTCCCCTTGGCCACCACCGCCTTGAGCCTCTTGGAACCCATAACAGCGCCCAGACCGGTGGAGCCATAGGTAGAGAACTTGTTGCTCACTATCACAGCGTAAGATACCAGGTTCTCACCCGCTGGGCCGATACAGTTCACCCACACCTCCGGGTATTGCTGCCAGAAGAAATCGCAGGTCTCATAGATGTCCTTCCCCCATAAGGAGGAAGCATCCACGAGAGCCACATCGTCATCAAAGATGCGCAAATACACCGGCCGTGCGGCCTGGCCCATAATGACCACATGGTCGTAGCCGGCGAACTTCAGCATGGCGCCGAAGTGCCCCGCCGCCGAACTCCCCAGGTAGCCAGTCTGGGGCGACAAGGCAGTGATTACGGTGCGGGCCATCCCGGGGACCATGGTACCCACCATGGGGCCAGCGCCATAGATGAGAGCATTGTCGGGCCCCAGGGGATCAACGCCGGGCCGTATCAGTTCGTAGGCCAGCCGCGAATTGATGCCGCCACCGCCTATGAATCCCTCGGCATCACCTAGGGATAGGGGTTCCCGCCATATCTTTCCCGAGGTAAGGTCCACATATAGGATAGAGCTAACAAAGCCGCCTCTGTCCAACGCATCCCCCTTTCAGCCGCTGCCCCCATGCTGTGGGCCCCGGATGGCATCAAAGTTGCAGTAGCGGGCGCAGAGCCCACAGCCATCGCAGCCATCATCAAAGCTGATCCGAAAGCGTTCATGAGAGCCTCTGACAAGGTCCCGTTGAATATGAACCAGGCTGTGCGACAGGCCGAAGGCCGAGGTCTTGATGAAGGAGCACGCTAGGCTACACAGCAAGCACCCGGTACACTTATCGGGGTCTATGTGGAACCGGTGGTCTTTGGATAAGGGGGCCTGGGGTATCGCCATGAGTTCTCCCTTCCCCGTTTGGTTGCGGCCGCCAATGCCATCTGGTTACTGGAAAACGTAGGATAGCGCCGCTCGCTGCACCTGAAACATAGACCCATTTTCTCTTCCTTGTCAACAGCGCCCCGTCCCGGTGGCCTCACACCCTCCCGACAAGGGTTCCCCAAATGCCTTACTCCACACTACACAATCAGGTAAAGTATTGGCCCTACGGCTGTTGACTCTTCACCTACCGCATGTACATACCGCCGCTAAAGCAGTGGGTTTCGCCAGTGATGAAGCTGGTTTCGTCGTGCACCTGGGTGGGGGACACCTGCCAAACGGGTGACTTC
>JASLQE010000270.1 GCA_030744635.1 Dehalococcoidia bacterium
CCTCTCCTCAGCCGCTTTTAGCTCCTCGGCCACCAGTGGGGTTATCAGGCCGATGTTCTGCTCGTATATAGTGAAAATGCTGTCCCCGGGGGGTGGGGGGGGATCATGAGGCGCGGCTATCTCTCCCAGGGGCACCTCGCCCCGGGTGATGCGCCCCACCGCTTCCCGGCCCTGGGGGTCGTTCAAGAAATAAAGCTCGTGCGGCTTCCCCTCCCGCGCCACGGTAAGGGTGAGGAAGGTGCCTCTGCGGCAGACCGCCATCAGGGCCTGCTTCAGGCTTTCCTCGCCACCGCTCCCCAGCCCCTCCACCAGATCCGGCTCCCGTAGCATCTCGCCCAGGGTAATAAAGCGGGGGTAGCCCTTTTTGTAGTAAAGGAGGCGGAACAGGTGCAGGCTGACCTTAAGCTCCGCCAGGTCCTCTATCCCGGGGAGGAGGCTGGTGATGAACGGGTTGGGCAGTGGGGTATAACCGGTCTTAGCCGGGAAACCCTGGAAAGGCTTCATGCGCTAACTGCTCCGGGGCGAAGTTATCGAACTTGGCGGTGCGGGGTACCCAGCGTAGCTTTATCTCGCCCGTGGGCCCGTTGCGGTGCTTGGAGATGATGATATCAGCTACGCCCCGCGGGTACTCCTCTTCACCATGCTCCCTGGCCCACTCCTCCGGGCTGTAATAGTACTCGTCCCGGTAGATGAACATCACAATATCAGCGTCCTGCTCAATGCTGCCGCTGTCCCGGAGGTCCGATAGCTGTGGGCGGTGGGAGGCCCTGAACTCGGCGGCCCGGCTGAGCTGTGATACCGCCAGGACCGGCACATCCAGCTCCCTGGCCAGGGCCTTGAGGGAGCGTGAGATAAAGCTTATCTCCTGCACCCGGTTATCGTTTCGGGTATCCCCCTGGGCCAGTTGTAAATAGTCCACCACAATAAGGTCCAGGCCGCGCTCATTGTGAAGGCGGCGGGCCTTGGAGCGTAGCTGCGACATGGATGACTGGGGGGTATCGTCTATATAGATATTGGCTTCGGAAAGGACACCGCTGGCTTCTATGAGCCGCTGCTCTTCATCGTCGGACAGCAGCTTTCGGCGCAGGCGGTGAGTGTCGATGGTGGCCTCAGCAGATAGCAGCCGTTCCACTACCGATTCCTTGGACATCTCCAGGCTGAACATGGCCACGCAGGCGTTGTAGTCCAGGGCAGCGTTGCGCATGATGCCCAGACAGAGGCTGGTCTTGCCCAGGCTGGGGCGGGCGGCCAGCACAACCAGGTCAGACCGCTGCAGGCCACCCAGGAAATCGTCCATGGCGGCGAAGCCGGTGAAGATATGGGGGAGCTTACGCCCTCCCTCATCAGTGGTGGGCTGTTCCTCGAAATAGGTGTCCAAGAGGTGACGGATGTGGGTGAAGTCGCGGCCACTCTCGCCTCGCCGCAGGCGGTATAGCATGTCCTCCGCCTGGTCCAGGGTGGAATCCACATCCGGCCCGGCGTCATACCCCAGTGCGGCAATCTGGCCGGCGGAGGAGATAAGCTGGCGCATCTTGGACAGACGGTGCACTATTGCGGCGTAGTGGTCTACCTCGAAGGAAGAGGGCGCTGTGGACTGGAGATGCAGCAAATAGGCGGGGCCGCCAGCGTCCTCCAGCCTGCTCATGCGGGAGAGCTCAGCGCCCACCGTCACCTGGTCCACCGCCTGGTTGCGGCTGAATACGCTCAGGCTGGCCTGAAAAAGCCACCGGTTCTGCTCGCGGAAGAAGTCCCCCGGCTGCAACACCCCGGCCAGCCGGTACATGGTCTCACCGTCCAGCAGCAAGCAGCCGAGCACGGCCTCCTCTGCCTGGAGGTCGTGAGGGGGTAGTCCGGGGGCTTCATTCACCTAACGGTTCCACCATCACCTTGAGTTCAGCCTGCATCCCCGGGCCCACATGCACCATCACCGTGTGCTGGCCCAGGCGCCGGATAGTGCCGGGGAGCTCGATGTCTTTGCGGTCCATAGCCATGCCCTGGCGCTGAAGCTCCGTCGCAATATGTCCGGCGGTCAGTGCCCCGTAGAGCCTCTCCCTGCCGCCGGTCTTGGCCTTCAGCGTGAGGGTCATCTCAGAGATGGTCTTGTGCAGCCCCTGATAATGCTCCTGGCGGGATAGGACTCGCTTCTCGTCGGCCCGTTTGCGGTCCTCCCAGGTCTTGAGGCTGGCGGCGGTGGCCACCATCGCCAGGCCCCGGGGGATGAGGTAGTTCCGGGCATAGCCCGGGGCCACCTGCTTCACCTCCCCGCTCTGGGCCACCCCAGGGACTTCCTGTAGAAAAACCACCTTTAACGCTGACATACTATCTTTACCTCATATATTATCAGGCAGCCCCGAATGCGGGGCTGCCGCTTTCCGAGTGTCCAAGCTTAGATTATACCCCGCCGGGGGTGTTGGAGGGAAGGAGCATCCGGTCCCGGTTGTGGGTAAAAAGGCCTTATTCGCTGAGGCTGCCTGGCCGCCCTAGTGTTTTTGGCCCAGCACGCAGTTACCTACCAGTGGGTGGGGGAGCAAATAACGCCGGGCAGACCAGGTGGTCTGCCCGGCGTCAATGGGCATGCAGCTTTGGGTGGAGCCTCCCGATACCTGATGGCGCAGAGCCGGGGAGTACAAGCCTTTGACGGGCTGTGAAAGCGATGGTACAATTATGGGCTGGAGTGTAGTTATGGATTTAGTTGAGCGCATGCTGGCCGGGGGCCAGCAGCCCCTTGCCCGCCTCATTACCCTGGTTGAGCGGGAGAGCACCGAGGTCCCCCAGATAATGAAGCTCATTCAGCCTCATCTGGGAAAGGCCCATATCATCGGTATCACCGGGCCACCCGGTGCAGGGAAGAGCACTATGGTGGACAAGCTCACCGCCCAAATACGCAAGAGGGGGGCCACGGTGGGTATTGTAGCGGTGGATCCCACCAGCCCTTTTAGTGGAGGGGCGGTGCTGGGGGACCGCATCCGGATGCAACAGCACTACCTGGACGAGGGGGTGTTTATCCGCAGTATGGCCACCCGGGGCAGCCATGGTGGCCTGCCTCACACCACCCGGGGGGTGGTAAAGCTCATGGATGCCTTCGGCAAGGACTTTATCCTCGTGGAGACCGTGGGGGTAGGCCAGACCGAGCTGGACATCATGGAGGCCGCCGATTCCGTAGTGGTGGTGCTGGTGCCCGAGGCCGGTGACACCATACAGACCCTCAAGGCCGGACTGCTGGAGATTGCCGATATCTTCGTGGTCAACAAGGCCGACCGCGAGGGGGCCAACTATATGGTGACCGAACTTATGGCCATGCTTCGTCTGTATTCACCCCAGAAAGGCTCCTGGGAGGTGCCGGTGCTTTCCACCCAGGCGGTGAATGATGTTGGCATTGATGAGCTGTTTGAGGCCATGGAGAACCACCACCGCGCCATGGAGGAGAACGACGATTTAGACCGAAAACGGCAGCGACAGCGGCGTCAGGAGTTTGTCCAGACGGTAGAGCACCACGTTATCGGCCGCTTGATAGAGCTTATGGAGCAGGATAGCAAGATGATGTCCTATGTGGACCAGGTGGAGAAAGGGGATATGGACCCCTTTTCTGCAGCCCATACACTCGTGACCGACCGGGATCTCCTGCGCAAATGGCAGGAGGCATTGGGGCGGGAGTAGGCAGACCGCCTGTACCATGGCCCAATATGATGTCATCATCGTGGGAGGGGGTCCCGGGGGGCTGTTTGCCGCCCTGGAGATGGCCGGTTCCGGACTCAGTACCCTCCTCCTGGAACGGGGCCGCGATATCGAAAAACGCGGGTGCCTCATCCAGGAGGGCAAGGTTGAAGTGTGTCCCCCCTGCGTCCCCTGCCATGTTGTCAGTGGGTTGGGGGGTGCGGGTGCCTTCAGCGATGGCAAGCTTACCCTTTCCACTTCCGTAGGAGGCCGCCTGGCTGACTATACCGGCCTCAAGGCGGCGAAATCCCTTATCAGCTATGTGGATGATGTATACCTGCGTCTGGGTGCGTCCTACCAGCTATACGGGGTGGGGCCGGAGGTGGAGGGCCTGCGCCGCAGGGCTGCCATGGTTGACCTGCGCCTTATCCCCACTCCGGTAAGGCATGTGGGCACCGAGCGTTGCCGCTCCGTTCTCCAGGGACTGCGCAACCACCTTTCCTCCCAGCTGGATATACGGCTGGGGGTGGCAGCAACCTCAATCGTCACCAGCAACGGCCGGGTGGTGGGCGTGGACACCGACAGGGGCGAGAGGCATGCCTGTGATTACCTGGTGGTAGGCCCTGGGCAGGAGGGGGCTGAATGGCTCATGAAAGAGGCCTCTCGGCTGGGCCTGAAACGCTACGATAACCCGGTGGACCTGGGGGTGAGGGTGGAACTACAGGCAGCGGTGCTGGAGGAGTTCACCAGGGCGCTCTATGAGGCCAAGATGGAGTACTTCTCCCGCTCCTTTGATGACCGTATCCGCACTTTCTGCATGTGCCCCTACGGCGAGGTGACCCTGGAGGCCACCGGAGGCACTGACCCCGTAAGCACGGTCAACGGCCATAGCTACGCCGACCGCCATACCCCCAATACCAATTTCGCCCTTCTAGTAAGCACTACATTCACCCAGCCCTTCCGGGACCCAATCGCCTACGGGAGGTCTGTGGCCCACCTAGCCAACCTGCTCAGCGGTGGTGTGCTGGTGCAGCGTCTGGGTGACCTACAGGAAGGCCGCCGCACCACCCCGGAACGGCTGGGGCGGGGCATCGTAGAGCCAACATTGGCCTCAGCTACCCCCGGCGACCTGAGCTGTGTGCCCTGCCCTACCGCTTTTTGAGGGGGATTATGGAGATGCTGGAGGCTATGGACCGGCTGTGCCCCGGGGTGGCCTCCCGCCACACACTGCTATATGGGGTGGAGCTAAATTTCTATTCCTCCCGGCTTCAGCTAAGCCCCTGCCTGGAGACCCAGGTGGCCAATCTATTCACCGTGGGTGATGGTGCGGGTGTCACCCGCGGCCTGGTGCAGGCATCGGCGTCAGGTGTGGCGGTGGCGCGGGAGATACTATCCCGCACCGGAGTGCCGGCTGTGCCCGGCGTGGAGGCACTCGCCTTCCCCTGAGCTCCCCCGTGGAAAAAGGACGGTTTTTTACCCGCTGAGCTCCTTCATGCCGCGCATCGTCCTAATTGACGCGGAGGACGGATGTATTTATTGCTTGGTGGAGACAGTGTGTAATCGAAGCCCTGAAGCGTGCGGTGCTCCAGTGGGGTATTGAGAAGACGCTCAATCAAGCGCACCATGGCAGTGTCGTCGCTCGTTACCAATGTGACTGCTTCGCCAGCTTTGCCCACCCGCCCGGTCCGGCCGATGCGGTGAGTGTAGGTGTCCGTACTATCGGGCATGTCGTAATTAACGACATGTGAAATCTCCAGAACATCGATGCCACGAGCGGCGATGTCGGTGGCTACCAAAATTTTGAATGAGCCATCGCGGAAGCCATCCAGGGCAGCCTGACGCCGGTTCTGAGGCATATCTCCCTGCAATGATGCCGCCCGGTAGCCTGCTGTTATCAGTTGCTCTGCAACGCGCTTGGCGCGGCGCTTGGTACGCGTGAAGACAAGTACCGACTCCGTTTCGGTTTCACGCAAGAGTTTCTTCAGCAGAGATGTTTTGAGATGCTGCTTTACAGGATACAATGCGTGTGACACTGTGGTTGCCGGTGCCGAGCGACCAATTTGTACCGTGACAGGCTCATGCAGGACTTCCTGCACCAGACGCCGGATATCACCGGGCATGGTAGCCGAGAAAAGGAGTGTCTGTCGCCGTTGTGGAATATACTTCAGAATACTCCTGATGCTGGGTAGAAACCCCATATCGAACAGCCGGTCCGCCTCGTCGATTACCAGAACCTCCAGATGGGATAAATGTATCGTACCCCTCCCAAGGTGATCGAGCAGGCGGCCCGGACATGCCACAACTATTTCAACCCCTTTTCGCAGTCTCCGGTTTTGCTGGTCCATATTGACGCCGCCGTAAATGGCGGTACTCCGCAATCCGGTTTGTGTACCCAAATCATTTATGGCCTCACATGTTTGCTCGGCCAGCTCACGCGTCGGCGAGATTATGAGGGTTCGGACGCGACCTCGTGGTCCCGGCAGTAGGCATTGCAGAATTGGCAGCACGAAAGCTGCAGTTTTACCGGTCCCAGTCTGGGCCAGACCAATTAAATCACGGCCCTGCATAATTGGTGGGATGGATTTAGCCTGGATTGGTGTGGGTGTAATGTAACCGAGCGCCCGTACACCGGCCATGATGCTCGGATGAAAATTGAAGGCTTCGAAACTCATTAATACTCCTTGGTAAAATGTAGAGTTACATGCGCCTAATAATGGCAGGCAATTCAACTGATTTTGTATCTTGTTTGTCTTACTCTGCTACTGGACCAGCCGCCTCTCCTGGCAGTATAAGAGCCATTACCCTTCTTGACGGCATGAGGGACAGCGCTTAGGACCATTAGTGTAGCCTCTGGACGCGAATTGCTCTTTTTCCCCGGCGCTGAAGGTGAAGGTGCTCCCGCAATCGGAACATCGGATGAACTTGGCCTGGAAACTCATTGGATGACCTCCTCTCTTCGGGCTTTTAGGCGGAGTTTCGGTCATCCAATACTTAATATCAAATCAATGGGGATTATAAGAAGCTCGTAACAACCTAAACAGAAACCTTCCTATTAATCATACATCAAAGCGACAAACTTTGCAAACAAATAATTTGCTTTGCCAAGTGTCACTATAGCAGTCCAATTATGGCTGATTGACAGCAGCGTGGGGCACCCCTGTGTAGCACCAGCAACAGTGGGACACATTAAAGGGTTAAGTTAGTGGACACATCAGGGTTTGCCCAAGCTCTCTGAAGGCAGTAGAGTTAGGCCTACAGAAATGCCGAAAAGCCAAGTGGCAACCTTAGGTTTTCCAATTGCGAATGCCGCACCCAAGATGGCCAAAAAAGCGAGGAGAAGCCCCGCTCCGGCTTCCGTTTGCATGGCTTCCTGCTTGGCGACGTTTCCCAATAAGCCTTTGGAACATGACTGGACGAAAACCGCGATCCCTACAAATAGACCGATTACAAGAGACGCTAGGCCCATAGTGTCTTCTCTGCGGTACCGCCTTCTGGAGGGAAGAGGTTCGCCGTAACCCCGACACAGAGACTATATTCCCTCATGCTCTCACCATTGCCCCTATTGCGGCTTTGACACCTTCACCCCCCCCTTGCTCAGTACCCGTAGAACTCCTGGGTCTGGACATCGGTGTAGGGGTCGGTTATCACATTCACCAGTGCGGGGACTCCGGCCTTGAAGGCCCGCTCCAGGGCGGGGCGGATGTCCTGCGGCTTCTCCACCAGCTCCCCGTGGCAGCCAAAGGCCTCGGCCATCTTGTCGTAGCGCTGGTGGCCCAGGTACTGGCCGGGCACCTTGTTGCCCTCCACCAGGGTCTCCCACGAGGCGTTGTTGTTGACCACCACCACCAGGGGGATTTTGTTCCGCACCGCGGTGTCCATCTCCATGGCGTTCATGCCGAAGCCGCCGTCGCCGCACAGGGTCATCACCTGCAAATCGGGCCGGGCCACCTTGGCCCCCAGGCCGAAGGGCACCCCCACTCCGATACAGCCGAAGGGGCCGCAGTTGAGGCGGTGGCGGGGGGAGTGGGTGGGGATTATCTGCCGCCCCCAGTTGAGGGTGACATGCCCGTCCACGGCCAGGATGGCGTCCCGGTCCAGGAAGTCGGCCACCTCCTTGCACAGGCGCATGGTGGTAATGGGCGTTTGGTCCGAGATGAGCTCCGGCTGTAGCTTGGCCCAGCGGCGGGCGTTGTCCTGGCGCAGCTTCTCCACCCACGGGGAGGAACCCCACCCCTTCAGCTTGCCCCTGGCCTCCTGCAGCAGCTGTTGGAGCACCATCTTGGCGTCTCCCACAATGCCCAGGTCCACGGGGCGGTTGTGGCCGATGTATTCAGCATCTATGTCCACCTGGATAACTCCGGCATC
>JASLQE010000271.1 GCA_030744635.1 Dehalococcoidia bacterium
TACATGTATGAAATTATCACCGTGGGTGCGGATGAGGTGAGGGTTTACCTCGGCGATAACCAGGGGGGTGGATTCCACCAATGTCTTCTTGTTCCATAGCGAGGCCCCAAAGCTGCAGAAACCATGTTCATCCGGAGGGGAAACCTCGGTTAGCAGGACATCCATTCTCATGTTAGGAAGCTCCTGGAAGGGGAACAGGGTGCCGGTGTCAATATCCACACGGTGGGCGTCCACGGCATCCTGGCAGGTGGCCGTCACCATGCTTACGGTGACATTAAAAATATCCTCCCAGCCGGGGTCATACCAGCCGAAGTCGTAGCTCGGTGAGGGTACGTATACCTTGATATTGCTGATATCCCCGGCCCGGGCGGCCAGGGCCAGGCCTATAGCATGTGCCTCCCGCCCCGGTGTGAACACCACCGTTTGGCCGCTCTGGATCCTCCCGGCGGCCTCCTCGGCGGAGATGAACTTGTTGCTATAATCTTCTTTCCAGCCCATTTCGCGACTCCGGCACGCTCACTCTTTCTAACCTACCATTTTACTTGCTGAAGAGTCACTCCTCAAGCCCTGGACGGGACGGAGGGCAGAGACCTGCGCCCGGGCCTGTATCGGCTGGCAGGTTCCTGGCCATCAGGGCTGCTTCCTTGCTGGGTAGCCACAAGGTGTTGAGTCACCAGCCGCTCCTTCAGTACCTCGTCTTCTGTGGCGATATGGGGTGATAAGGGGCGATATGGGGCAACAAGGGGCGTTTAGGACGCTGCCGGCAGGGTAATTCGGGGAGGTTCGTGAGAGGCTACACGAAGTTGACATCAAAACCTGCCGTATAGTATAGTTTACCGAAACTTGCCGACGCAAAGGAGATTTATGCCTCGTGGAGAGATAGTGATATTTGACCAGCACTGCAAGGGCTGCGGCTACTGCGCCAAGTTCTGTGCCCGAGATTGCATAACGCATCCAAGTGGGCGGTATTCACCTCAGGGCTATATACTGCCCGATTTTTCCGCCCCTGACAAATGCAACGCCTGTGGTATTTGCGCCTGGATGTGCCCAGACCATGCCATTGATGTCTACAAGCTGGTGGAAGCGGAGGTGGCCGCGTGAAGGAGGTTATATCGTAGCTATGGGAGAGACGCTGTTTGTTCAAGGAAATGAAGCTGTGGGCCATGGTGCTATGGCAGCGGGGTGCGAGGCCTTCTTCGGATATCCTATAACCCCTCAGAACGAGATTACGGAGTGGTTTGCCCGTGAGTTTCCCCCGCAGGGAAAGGTATTCGTGCAGTCCCAGAGCGAGATCGCCTCTATCAATATGGTGTTCGGGGCGGCGGCTACCGGTGTACGGTGCATGACATCTACCTCCAGCCCGGGGTGGAGCCTGATGCAGGAAGGCATGTCCATGCTCTCCAACGCTGAGCTCCCCTGTGTGGTGGTCCTTGTACAGCGTGGTGGACCGGGGGCGGGCACTACCCGCCACTCACAGATGGACTATAACTCGGCCACCCGCGGCGGCGGTGGTGGCGGCTACCACGACATAGTCCTGGCACCGGCCTCCGTGCAGGAGCAGCACGACCATGTACAGCTTGCCTTCCACCTGGCTGACAAGTACCGTAACCCGGTCATCGTTCTCTCCGACGCCATTCTGGGGCAGATGGCTGAGCCGCTGGAGGTAAAGGCGCTAAACTACAACTCCCTTCCCGCTAAGGAGTGGGCGGTGCGGGGCAGGGACCACCAGTCCGATGGGCAGCGCCGGCTAATCCTTCCCGCTCAGGGGTTTATGCCCTCCAAAGCCTATCCTAACTATCTGACTTTTGTGAATAACCTGGACCAGAAATTCAAAGAGATGCGCCGTACTGAGGTACGCTTTGAATTGCAGGATGTAGAGGATGCCCGGGTTATCCTGGTGGCCTTCGGCTCCTTGGCCCGGGTGTGCCAGGGGGCCATGGAGATGGCCCGGGGAGAAGGGAAGAAAGTGGGGCTGGTACGCCCTATTTCCCTGTGGCCTTTCCCCGCCCAGGCTATCCGGAAACTCGCCCGGGATGGGGTAAAGTTCCTGGTGGTGGAGGACAACTTGGGCCAGATGCTGGAGGATGTGGAATCGGCCATAGGTGAGAGTGCTCCGGTACACTTCCTGGGCATGCTGGCACGCCACGAGGCCCGGGAGATGGGCATGATTTTCCCTGACCGGGTGTTGGAAGAGATTAACAAGGTATACTGAGGAGCATTATGGCAGTAAAAAAGGAAAAGGTGGCCGGGGGTTCCGACCTGTGGATTCGGCCTGAGTTCGCCGTGATCCCCTCCTGCCCCGGCTGTCAGGAGCCGGTGGTAGGCCAGCTAATACTGGAGGTGGTGGAGGAGATGGGCCTGGATGGTGAGGCCATTGTGGTCCCCGGTGTGGGCTGTACCACCTTCCTCCCGGTGATATGGAATATGGATGCGGTGCTCACCGCTCACGGCCGCCCCTGTGATGTGGCTACCGCGGTCAAGAGGGTGACCAAGGCCCCGCTGGTGTTCACGGTGCAGGGTGACGGAGACTGCTTTGCTATAGGTGCCGGGCCTACCGTCAGCGCCGCCCTCCGGGGGGAGAATATAACCGTTATCACCATGAGCAATACCAACTACGGCACCACCGGTGGCCAGATGTCTCCCACCACCGTCACCGGTCAGCGTACTACCACTACTCCGGAGGGGCGGGGGGAGATGCAGGGCCATCCGGCACATGTGCCGGAGTTGTTGGGTGGCATAAAAGGGGTGGCCTATACCGCCCGGGGTGCGGTGAACACCCCAGCCAACCTCCAGAAGGCCAAGCGCTACATCAAGGAGGCCTTCCAGAAGCAGCTTGATGGCGCTGGATTCAGCCTGGTGGAGATTATCGTGGCCTGCCCGCCCAACTGGCACTATACCCCCATTGATTGCCTGAAGTTTATTGATGAGACTCTTTTGGCCGAGTTCCCACTGGGGGAGTTCAAGAATGTGGACCGGGTTGAGCAACCCATACCCGTGCCCGCCCAGTGAAAGGAGGGTCCATGGGCCAGGATGCCCGCAATGTGATAATGGCCGGAATAGGAGGCCGGGGTGTGATGGTGGCGGCCCTCACCCTGGCCAGGGCCGCCCTCCGCAGCTATAAGTATGCGGTGTGGTTGCCTTCTATGACCACCGCCATGCGCGGGGGCCCTTGTGAGGCCACGGTGGTATTCTCTTCATCTCCTATAGCCTCTCCCCTGGTGTGGCGTCCGGAGGGGGTGTTGATTATGGAAGCCTCTCAGCTTGCCCAATTTGTGCCCCGGATTATCCCTGGCGGCACTATAGTTACTGAAAAAGCGGGCCTGAGCGATGGAGTGGGCCGGGACGATGTCAAAGTGTTGGCCCTACCTGCCCTGGCCCGGGCCGTGGAGCTCACCGGTGACAGCCAGGTGTCTAACCTTATTCTGCTGGGTGCCTATGTGCAGACCACCGGATTACTGCCGGTGGAGCTCATCGAGCAGGAGCTAACGGAGCGTTTCAGCGGCAGGAATGAGGTCATGGATCGTAATGCGGCGGCCTTCGCGGATGGCTTGAAGCTGGCAAAGGAGTATGCCGGGGTATAAACCAGGATATTACTCGAGAAAGGGGGCTACATGGGCTTCAAGGCCGTTGCTACTTTCTACCTGCCCGGTCTCCCATATCCCGATGAAGTCATCACCAGCGTCGGCGGCGAGTTTGTCAAAGCGATGTGCCGTACTGCGGACGAGATTATCCAGTGTGCCCGGGACGCTGATGCCGCTACGGCCCCTACTTCGGTCACACCCTATACCCGGACGATAATAGAGAGCCTGCCCCGTCTGCGCATTCTGGCCAGCGTAGGCATAGGCTACGAGAGCATAGACCTTGAGGCGGCTACCGAGCACGGTATCGTGGTCACCACCGTCCCTGACTACTGCTGGGAAGAGGTCTCTGACCACGCCCTGACCCTGATAATGGCCCTAAGCCGTAAGATATTCCCGGTCCACAGCGCCGTGCTCAAGGGGGGCTGGGGCACCACGCCGGATGTCCGGGGGGGCCTCTTACCCCCAATGTTCCGTTTTCGGGGGCAGACCCTGGGTATCATCGGCTTCGGCAGTATCGGCCGTACGCTGGCCCTCAAGGCCCAGGGCTTGGGCCTGAATGTGATGGCCTGTGACCCCTTCGCCTCCCGGGAGGTTATGCTCATGTTCGGGGTGAGGAAAACCGGTCTGGAAGATGTACTGAAACAGTCGGACTATGTCTCGCTGCACGCCGCCCTTACTCCCGAAAACCATCACCTGCTGCGCCGGGAGCACTTCCAGATTATGAAGCCCACGGCCTATCTGGTAAACACCGCCCGGGGGCCGCTGCTGGATGAGACTGCCTTGATTGAGGCCCTAGAGAGCAAGGAGATAGCGGGGGCGGGGCTGGATGTTATGGACCAGGAGCCTCCCCAGAAAGACAACCCCCTGATGGGTATGGATAATGTTATCCTTACCGGGCACAGCGCCCAGTTTTCGGATGAGTCAGAGCTGGAGCTATGGCGTAAACCACTCGAAGAGATAGCCAGCCTGATGCAGGGCCGCTGGCCCCGCTATGTGGTCAACCCCCAGGTGCGTTCCAAATACGAAGACAAATGGGGGAAGCTGGGTAAGGTTTAGGCTGCCCCGGCCGGGACGGGAATGTCCGGAATCAACCTTCAGCAGAGGAGGATGCAGTGGCCGCTCAGAAGAAGCAGATAAGCATGCCCCTGGAGGGAATACGGGTGCTGGACTGGACGGCGTTCCAGCAGGGCCCAATAGCCGCTTGCCTCCTGGCTGATATGGGGGCGGATGTTATCAAGATTGAGGAGCCACGCGGCGAGCCGGCACGCGGGCTGATACAGGCATACGGCATCAAGATGCCCATGAACTTCTATTACCAGAACCAGAACCGCGGCAAAAGGGGCATGGTCATCAACCTGCAGACCGCTAAAGGAAAAGATGTGCTCTACCGGTTGGTGGAGAAGTCGGATGTCTTTGTCACCAACTACCGGGAGAGCATCTGCCAACGGCTGCAGGTGGACTGCGATACCCTGACCAAGCATAACCCGCAGCTCATCTATGCCTATAGCTCCGGCTACGGCCCGCTGGGCCCGGATGCCAACTTGGCCAGCGCCGATTTCGCCGGCCAGGCCCGTGGAGGGCTGTGGAGCGTCTCACGGGCCAGGGACATGAGCTGGGCTCCCGTGGGGGCCGGACAGGCCGATGAGATGGGAGGGGTGATTACCGCCTACGGCATCATCCTGGCGTTGCTGGCTAGGGAGCGTTCCGGCATAGGCCAGCGGGTGGACGGCTCACTGTTAGGGGGCCAGATGGAGTTGGGGCGGCTCTCCTTCCAGCAGCAGCTCATGGGATTGCCACCTGCGCCCTCCTCCATAGCTATGCTGCGTAGCCCGCTGTACAACCTGTATGAGTGCCAGGACGGGAAGTGGATATGTTTTGCCGTGCTCCAGGCCGATAGGTACTGGCATCAGTTCTGCGAGGCCCTGGGTATCCCGGAGATGGAAAAGGACTCCCGGTTCGAGAACGCAACCGTAAGGGGCGAGCACCTGGACGAGCTTATGCCTACCCTCCAGCAGCGCTTCCAGACCAGGCCCCGTAACGATTGGGTGAAGACCTTCCACCAGGCCGGGGTAGAGCAGGTAGCCCCTGTCCAGGACTACGCCGACCTGGCCGAGGACCCCCAGATGATTGCTAACGAGTACGTGGTGACCGTAGATGACGCCGTACACGGCAAGGTGAGGGTACCCGGTATTCCGGTGAAGCTCTCCAAGACCCCGGGAAAGGTGACCAAGCTGGCCCCGGAGCTGGGCCAGCACACGGAGGAGGTGCTTCAGGAGGTGCTGGACATGTCCTGGGAGGAGATAGGACAGCTCAGGGAAGAAGGAGTATTCTAATCCGTTAAGGGCTAAATATGCCTGGAGGGGTGATAATGAGCCAGCAGGTAACGGGACAGGGAAGTGGCACCAAGACCACGGCTACCAAGGCCACTGAGACCGCCCGTAAGGTGCGGGGGTTGGTGAAGATGATGTACGGCCAGGCCCACGAGGCCAAGGTCGAGGGTAAGCCTGTGGCCTATGGCATGGTGGGCAGTCAATACGATGAAATCCTGCGGGCCATGGATATTGTGCCCATCTGGACGGAGAACTACGCCGGCCTGTGCGCCGCCAAGCGGGTGGCCCAGAGCTACCTGGTGAAGGCCGAGGCCGATGGCTATTCCAATGTCATATGCGGCTATGTGCGCACCGGGTTGGGCTTTGAGGGGCTGCGCAAGGAGCTGGGCGAGGTGCCTGATGCCCCAGACGGCGGTATGGAAATGCCCAACTTGATGCTGGGATCCAGCTATGCCTGTGACCCGCGCTTCAAGTGGTTCCAGGCAAGCGGCCATTACCACGAGACCCCTGTCTTCTCCCACGATGTCCTCATGCCACCGGTGGATGCGGATTTGGGCGAGGTGAAGGACTACTATATCTCTTACCTGACACAGCAGCTTAAGGATGTGGTGGCCTTCTCCGAGAAGACCATCGGCCGTTCCCTGGACAAGGAGCGGCTGTGGGAGGTCATCCGTCTCTCCGACGAGACGGAGAAGCTGTGGTGGCAGACCTATCAGCTACGCAAGGCACGGCCCTGTCCCATGCCCTCGGGCGACCACTTCAACGCTTTCGTCCCCGGCTTCTTCATGCGGGGCACGCCCGAGGCCCTGGACTTCTATAAGGAGCTTTATGCCGAGGTCCAGCAAAGGGTGGAGGACAAGACGGGCGTGATACCCCGCGAGAAGTACCGCATGATGTGGGCCGGCGGCCTGCCTCCGTGGCATACCATGTGGATGTTCAACTACTTTGAGGACTTCGGAGCGGTGTTCGTTATTGATACCTCTTACCGTCCCTTTGAGCCTGTTGAGGTGCCTTCCCGGGTTACCGATCCGGTGGAGTACCTGGCGTGGCGGGCCTTTATGCGGGCTACCCACCGCTACGATAAGGCCAGGCGCAACTCAGGCAACCCGGATGTGGAGCTAATCCTGGAGATGGTGAATGACTACCAGGTGGATGGGATGGTTATGCACGCCACCCGCTCTTGCCGGGCCACCACCATAGGCCAGCTCCATCTCAAGAACCTGGTGCAGCGGTATGTAAAGGTGCCGGGCCTCCAGCTAATCAGCGATATCATTGACCTGAGGGACTACTCCGAGGCCGACTGGAAGTCGCAGATAGATGCCTTCTTGGAGACGGTAGCCTCCGCCAACCCCGGCCGCTGAAAGCCGCCTTTCGGCGCTACATCAACCTCTGGCAGGGGTAGTCTGAGCGTCAGTCTTGTGTCCGTTGCCCCGCGCCACAATCCCGTGGCCGATGACATTGCGCATCATCTGGGAGGTGCCACCGCCGATCGTGAACATGCGGGCATCGCGCACCATGCGTTCCAGAGGCAGGTCACGGCTGTAGCCGTATCCCCCGAATACCTGGAGGGCGTTATTGGTGACGGTGATGGCCATTTCTCCGATAAAAGTCTTGGCGATGGCTGCCTCGTCCATATCGGGCAGGCCGTGCCCAGCGTTGGCTGCCGCCCGGTACAGGAGCCAGCGGCCGGCTTCCACCTGAATGGACATATCGGATAGCATCCAGCGCAGCCCCTGGAAATCGGATATGGGCTGTCCAAACTGGTGTCGCTCAATGGAGTACTTGACCGCTTCCTCCATAGCTCCCTGGGCGATGCCCAGGGCTACGGTGGCGGCACCCACCCGCTGTGAGTTGTATACTTGCATCAGCTTCTTGAAACCTTGCTCCAGCACCAGCAAGTTGGACTGGGGCACCAAGCAGTCCTGGAAAATAAGCTCTGCCTCGGGTAGGCCCCTGATTCCCATCATGGGGGTGCGCCGCCCGACGGTGAACCCTGGGGTACCCTTATCTACGATGATACCACCGATGCCGACGGTTCCCCCTTCTCCCCCGAAACGGGCCAGCACCAGGTAGACATTGGCTATCCCGGCACCGGTTATCCAACATTTGTTGCCGTTAAGGATATAGCCGTCTGCTACCTGGGTGGCACTGGTCTTCATATCGGTAGCCGCCGAGCCGGCCTCAGGCTCCGTTATGCATATGCAGGGCTTTTCTCCGGCCACTATCATAGGGATGTACTTCTGCTTCTGCGCTTCGGAGCCGTAGTGTGAGATGGCAAGCGCAGTGCCCGTGTTGCCCTCCACGATTATACGGGCGGTGGTGGCGCAGACCCGGGCCACCTGCTCCACGCATAGCACGGCGTCTAAGAGGGTACGGTCCTGGCCGCCGTACCGTGATGGCAGGGTCATTCCCATTAGGTTTGCCTGTACTAGGGCCTCCGCGTTATCGTAAGGGTACTCTTCGGTGCGGTCAATTTCGGCGGCCCGGTGCCGGAAGCGCCTCTCCGCAAGGTCCAGGGCCAAGTTTCGGAGTGCCCGCTGCTCCTCATCGAGTTGGAAGTCCAAATTGCCTCCCTAAGTTTTATTAAAAAACTTTGGTGCTGGTACCGTTATGGGGAGTTGTGTGTGGCGAGCCTAATGGCGTTGACGCCATGTGTGGAAAGGCGCCACACATGGCTCTCCCCCACGGTTCAGGCGTTCTTGCTCTCGTTCTTCAGGATGGGGCTATTCGTCCATCTTAGTCAGCCCCATGCCCTCTAGGAAAGCGTCCAGCCGAT
>JASLQE010000272.1 GCA_030744635.1 Dehalococcoidia bacterium
GGAGGTGGTGGTGGTGGTGGTGGTGGTGGTGGTGGCTACATCCCTCCTACGCCAACCCCCACGCCAACCCCTACGCCAATCCCCACGCCAACCCCCACGCCAAACCCCACGCCGACCGCTGCTCCGACGCCCGCGCCTACGCCCACTACAGTAGCAACGCCGGCACCCACGCCAGCACCCGCACCGACACCTGCTCCTGAGAAGGTGGCAAAGGTGGCCCGGAGCATGGAGGAAAAGGATGCCGGAGATGCCGCTCTGGATATCGAGGCCACCGATGTCAGTACCGCTGCGGCTGCCATTGAGAAAGTGACCACGGAGAAGGCCGTCAAGATAATCGAGAAGGTGACCACCGAGAAGGCGGCGGATGTGCTGGAGCAGACCAGTGTGGAGGCCGCAGCCTGGGTGATGGAGGGTATGAGCACGGAGAAGCTGTCCCGAGTGGTGCGGGAGATGGCCACGGACTCGCTTACCGAGCGGCTATCCGAGGTGAGTCCGGGCAAGGTGCACGTTGTGGACGCCGAGGTACTGCTATTGAAGATGCCTGATGTGCCTGTGGAGCACCTTATTGCAGAGGTGGCCCCTACCCCACCACCCGGTCTGCCGCCGTCGGTCAAGATGGAGGAGACAGCGACTGCTGCCCGCTACACGACACCCGAGGGCCGGACCGGGGAGTGGGCCAACCTGGTAGCAACACCGCCCCCTGTTACCAGGCTCCTGGCCCGGTTTACCCGTGCGGTGCATGACATCGGGCTGACCCTGGAGACCCTGTCGGAGCTGCCATCCCATCTGCCGGGGTTGGCAAAGGGCACCCTGGTGAACTCCCTGTTCCAGGTCACGCCGAAGAATCTGACCCCTGAAGATATAGACCTGGCCCACTTCACCTTCAAAGTGGGGAAGGACTGGTTGATAGAGAACCATATGCACAAGTGGGCGGTGGCCCTGAACAGGTATGACAGTGATGCAGGGCGGTGGGTTGAGCTGCCGACCAAATGGAGTGCGGAGGATGAGGGGTTTGTGTACTACACGGCTACCACACCGCAGCTATCCACCTTCGCCATAACCGGCCGGGAGCAGGTGAGGCGGCTGGAGTGGGAGGTGCGTGAGCTAAAGATAAACCCGGTCTTGGTAGGAGCGGGACGGAAGGGCACAGTCAGCGCCACGGTGGTCAACCTGTCCGAAAGGGAAGCGACATTTGCGGTACCGCTGTGGGTGAACGATGGGGTAGAGGCGAGCCAGTTCATCACCCTGGCTGGCGGAAGTCAGGGGACAGTGACCTATACCCTGGTCAGGGAAGAGGCAGGGGTATATGCGGTTCGGGTGGACCGGCGTATGGTCGGCTTTGTGGTGAAGGGGCAGAAGGTGACTGCCCCCACTCCGACTCCCACACCTCCGCCTGCTCCGGAATCTACTTCAACTACACCGACGGTGGTATCGCCGACCCTTGTGCCCACCATGCAACCCACTCCGGCCCCGGCGGCCCCCGAGCCATCGGCCGGTGCTATACCCGCGTGGCTGATAGCTCTGGTGGGGGCCATCGTGCTCGCGGGCGTGGCAGCCATCATTGTCACTCGGAGAATTGGATTCCCCCAAGATGGGGCAGGTCAATGACCTTCAGCATGATCTTGCCGGCATAAGACCCAAGCTTCAGGGTCCCGGTGACGGCTTCAGGGACTTTGTTATACAGCACGAGGTGGACCGGGGGCTTCCTGGGCTGATGAACCTCATCGGTATAGAATCTCCCGGGCTTACCACTTCCCCTGCTATCGGCGGGTATGTTGCGGGCATTATGGCTCAGTGGCTGCAGACACCGGTGGTAAGAGGGATGTGCCCCGGCCACCTCCCCCGACCACAACCTGTTTCCGAACAATGGAGTTGCGTTCCCTCCTCGGTTTAGGTATCTTTAGGCTATCATCCCACGTGCTATCATTCGTGCCATCCCAAAGGGAACAAGGCAATGAGGTCGGGCAATGCATCTTAGATTGTCTGAGAATTGCCCCATGCCATAAGTGCCAAGGCACAAAACGCCATCGTGACTTAGTCGCGTTAAGTCGGAGAAGTACGCAAATAGAGGATTAGCCAGCTAATGTTAGCGTCTATAGGTTCTCCCCCAGTAAGAGTTACTGCAAAAGTGCCGGCCACATGCGCTAATATGGGGCCGGGCTTGGACTGTTTAGCTATGGCGCTGGACATGTGGAACACGGTCACCTTTGAGAAGTCGCAGCAGTTTGAGATAGTGGTGGAAGGAGAGGGGCAAAACGAGCTTCCCTTGACCAGAGACAACCTGGTCTACCGTGCTTTTGAGACCTTCCATCGTCAAAAACAGGAGCCTTCGCCGTGCGTCAAGATTTCATGCCGAAATGATATTCCGCTTGGGCGGGGGTTGGGTA
>JASLQE010000273.1 GCA_030744635.1 Dehalococcoidia bacterium
CAGGCCCTTACCCCCTAGGGCCTCCTCGGAGGGGGTGCCCACTACCAGCACCCGGCCCCCACAGGAGTCCACGACCCCCCTCATGGCCACCCCGGCACCGACAGCGGCGGCGGCTATAAGGTTGTGGCCGCAGCCGTGGCCCAGGCCGGGAAGGGCATCATACTCAGCCAGGAAGGCGATGGTGGGCTGCCCCCGGCCATATTCCGCTCGGAAGGCGGTGGGCAGGTCGCAGATTCCTGGCTCCACCTGAAAGCCGTAGCCCTTCAGAAACTCGCACAGCCAGGCGCTGGCCTGCTCCTCTTGGAAGCCCAGTTCGGGATTGCTGAACAGCCGCTGGGCCAGACCCGCCAACTCCACCCGGCGGTCGTCAACCCCCCGCACAACCTGCTGTTTGGCCTCTTCCGGTGTCAAGTCATGTAATTATAAGGGAGGGCGCAAATGTTTTCCAGCCCTACGGCACGGGACGGTAAAACGGTCGTTCTTTTTCCCGCCCACCCGCCCGAAGACTGCATCTGGGGGCTGCGCCCCCCAAAGCCCCCCGGACCTGTTTACCGGGCAGGGGAATTACAATGAAATGCCGCTAACCGACCTCACCCCCCATGTTCCCCCACCACAACGGGGCATGTTAGAATGGATTCCTTGTGAGCGATTCAGCGGGTCAGACAGCGCCAACCCGTCGCTGGGCGGTGCTGAGCGTGGTGTGCTTGGGGGTCACTATCACCACACTGGACCTGGGTATGACCACCATCGGCTTTCCGGCCATAAGCGCCGCCCTGGGCGCAGACCTATCGGCGGTGGTGTGGGTGGGAATAGGCTATTTCCTGGTGAGCGCCGGGCTGCTGTTCTTCATGGGCTGGCTGGGAGACGCCCTGGGCCGCCGCCGGATATATGTGTGGGGGATGGTGATAATAGCCGTGGGGCTGGGGCTGTCTGCGCTGGCAGAGAATATCTTTCAGCTCATCGGCTCCAGACTGGTTATGGCCGTTGGGGTGGCCATGGCACAGGCCAACGCCACTGCCATAGTGGTGGAGGCCTTTCCAACGGGGGAGCGGGGGCGGGGGCTGGGCATCCTGGGTGGGGTGCAGGGGGCCGGGCTGGC
>JASLQE010000274.1 GCA_030744635.1 Dehalococcoidia bacterium
GGTACTGGAGATGGGTGGACTCCATCTCCTCCAGCCGTATTTCAATGTAGTCCGCATCGGCCCCTTTCAGGGCCTGGGCCATGCGGTCATGGGCGTCGCTTACAGACAAGGTCTCCATACTCTATACCTTAGTTTAGTTTAGGCCCCAATATCCGTCAATTGATTATGGCACCAAACTTGCCCTTAAAGCGGGCTGACTCTATACTAAATGACGATATGGGACTACTGCTGATTGTTAGACACGGGGAAACGGAGTGGAACCGGGTGGAAAGGCTGAGGGGACGGGCTGACCTGGACCTGAACCCCAACGGCGTCCAGCAGGCCCAGGCCGCTGCCCGCCGCCTGGCCCAGTGGCATCCGGCCAAGGTTTATTCCAGCCCGCTACGCCGTACAGTGCACATGGCCCAAGTCATCTCTGAGACACTCTCCTGCCCCCTCAACTTCATGGAAGAGCTGATAGACTTAGACTACGGCCAGTGGCAGGGCCTGTCGCCTCAGGAGGCTTCCGGGAAAGACGGCGATCTCTACCAGCGATGGCTGAATAGCCCTCATCTGGTAAAGTTCCCCGGTGGCGAGGGGCTGGAAGATGTTAGGGCCCGTGCGGAGACAGCTATCAATCAGATTATGGAAAACCATCCTCAGGAGACGGTGGTGGTGGTTTCCCATAAGGTGGTGTGCCATGTGCTGGTGCTGGCCCTGCTCAGCCTGGACAACTCCCGGTTCTGGCAGGTAAGCCAGGATGTGGCAGCTATCAACCTGTTTGAGCTGCGTCAGCCGTATCCCGCGGTCATGATGATAAACGACACCTGCCACCTGAGGGAGACTTCCTGATGTGGGACGCCGCCGGTATCAAGCAGCGGCTGGAAGCAGCCTACGGCCCTCCACCCAGCCGCCTGCCCTTGGACACAATATCAGAGCTTGTCCTGGGTATCCTGTCCCAGAACACATCGGACAGAAACTCTCGCCCCGCCTTCCGGGCGCTCAAGGCCGCCTTCACCCACTGGGAAGATGTGGCCCAGGCCCACGAGACGGAGATAGCCGAGGCCATACGCCCCGCTGGGCTTCACCACACCAAGGCCCGTTACATCAAAGTAGCCGTCCAGAGGGTGGTGGAGCAGGGGGGAGGAAACGGCCACCACCACGGCCCCAGCCTGGACTTCCTGGCCTCCATACCCGTAGAGAAGGCCCTCGCCTATCTGGAGGCATTGCCCGGGGTGGGCCCCAAGACTGCTCGCATCGTGCTGCTGTTCGGCATGGGTATTCCCGTATTCCCGGTGGACACTCATGTGCACCGGGTTTCCCAACGCCTGGGGATAATTGGCCCCAGGGCATCCAGAGAGCAGGCCCACCGCGTGCTGGAGCAGTTCTTCCCACCTGATGACTACTACTTCGTCCACATGTTACTCATCCAGCACGGCCGCCGCACTTGCGTGGCCCGTAAGCCGCGATGCCAGGCATGTGCGCTCGCTGAAGAGTGTACCTATTACCAATCAATCCAGGAAGGTAGCAAATGAGAGTCGGCATCATCAACGCCACGGGCTATATAGGCATGGACCTGGCCCGGCTGCTCTTGCGCCACCCCGATGTAGAAGTGGCCTGGGTCACGGGCCGGGGGGCGGCGGGCCAGCGCCTGGGAGACTACCTGCCACACCTGGATACCGTGGATATGGCCATCCTGGCCGAACCCGAGGACGCGGATATTGTGTTCTCCGCATTGCCTCACAAGTCCAGCGCAGAGGCCCTGCTCCCCTTCGTTGAGCAGGGGATAAAAGTTATTGATCTCAGCGCTGACTTCCGCCTTAAAGATGCCTCCGAGTACCGGCGCTGGTATGAGGTGGAACATCCCAGCCCATCGCTGCTAACACGGGCGATCTACGGCTTGCCGGAGCTGCACCGGGCGGAGATAGCCGCCGCCAGCATCGTGGCCAGCCCGGGGTGCTACCCCACGGCAACGCTGCTGGCCCTGGCCCCCGCCGTCAAAGAGGGCTTGGTGGAGCCGGATATCATCGTGGACGCCAAGTCCGGTGTGTCCGGGGCGGGACGGGGCCTCACTCTCAATACCCACTATTCCGAGGTCAACGAGAGCGTGACCGCCTATGCCCTGGACGGCCACCGCCACCATCCGGAGATGCTCCAGGAGTTCCGTACCCTCAACCCGGCACTCTCACCGTCCCTTACCTTTTTGCCACATCTCATACCCATGACCCGGGGCATCCTTGCCACCTGCTATGCCCGGCTCAGCAAACGGGTCAACCAGGCACAGGTGGAGGAGCTATATCGGGAGTTCTATCGGGGCGCATACTTTGTAAGGGTAACAAGCTTCTCACCCCAGACCAAGCAGGCCCTGGGCGGCAACCACTGCCTGGTACGCCCGGTGGTGGATGAGGCCAGTGGCAGGTTAGTGGTCCTCAGCGCCCTGGACAACCTGGTGAAGGGCGGGGGCGGGCAGGCCGTACAGAGCATGAACCTCATGCTGGGTCTCCCGGAGATAACCGGCCTGGATACACTGGCTATCTTCCCATAGAAAGGAGGGCCTCACCTATGGCGGAGTTTCAGGCACCCCAGCCGGGACGCCTGTCACGCGGGATTACAGATTCCGGGCTGCCGGTGAAAGAGGTCTATGGGCCCGAGGATGTCTCGGAGCATGATTATGTAAAGGACTCCGGGCGTCCGGGCAGCTACCCCTTTACCCGAGGTGTCCACACCGATATGTACCGGGGACGGCTGTGGACACGACGCAACCAGTGTGGCTTCGGCACCCCCAGCGATACCAACGAGCGTATCAAGTACCTCTTTGCCCAGGGGCAGACCGGCCTCTCCGTTTCCTTCGACCTACCCACCCACCACGGTTTTGACCCGGACCATCCCGTGGCCCAGGGGGAGACGGGGCGCATCGGGGCCTCCGTGGTCAACCTGCAGGACATAGATGAGATGCTGGCCGGTATCCCCATAGACCAGGTTAGCCTTACCCTGGTAACCAGGCCCCCAGCCTCTGCCGTTATAGTGGCCCTTCTTACCTCCCTGGCCCAGAAGAGAGGCGTGGACCCGGCATCCATCCAGGGCACCATCATGAACGACCCCTTCGCCCAGGTGGCCGGAGCAACCCTGGATACCCTCACCCGTTTCCTGCCGCTGGAGCCAACCGTGGAGCTGGCCGTGGATGTGATAGAGCACTGCGCCCGCCACATGCCCCGTCTCAACTCAATAGGCATAAACGCCTATAACATGCGGGAAACGGGCATCAGCGCCGTCCAGGAGGCCGCTTTCGGCCTGGCAGCCGCCATTGAGATTGTGGAGCGAACACTCCAGCGGGGCCTTGAGATAGACCGGTTTGCGCCCCGTATCTCCTTCTACTGCTCGGCAGGGATGGACTTCTTCGAGGAGATCGCCAAGTTC
>JASLQE010000275.1 GCA_030744635.1 Dehalococcoidia bacterium
CTGACAACGGTCCCCATCTCCGGACCTCGCTCTGTCTGCACCACAACCTCATCACCCGCCCAGACCTCTTCCTGGGTCTTGAAAGTATATATCTTGCCCGTCCGCCGGAAGCGAACGCCTATCGTTTGCACCATAGATTTATGCCTCCATATGAGGAAGATTTAATACCATTACCTCCAGGGCCAGACGAGGGCTGGCATGGCGTCGCAGCCCCTCCATGGCGGCCCGCAGGCTGTGTAGGGCGGCCCTTATCTGGCTGAGGCTAAGTGCCCCGGCCGCCCGTTCCAGGGCTGCCGTGTGGTCCGCGTTAGCCACCGCATCGGGACACCCGGCCCGGAGCAGGAGCAGGTCCCGCCACCAACCCAGCCACAGGTCAAGGAACTCGGCGTCTCGCTCTCTTTCGTAGCTGGCCGCCCTCTCGGTAGCCAGGGCCAGCCGATCCCCACTTCCCTGGGAGAGGAGCGCCTCGGCCTGGGCCAGGGCATCCCCCCGCCGGCGGAAGAACTCCTCATCCAAAGCCCGTCCCGGGCGTCCACTGCTGAGCCGCGCCCGTAGCCGTGCCTCTTCAGGCCCCATGCCGGCGGCCTCTAGGAAACGGGCCACTTCCGGGTACGGCAACGGCCGCAGCTCCACTCGCTGGCACCGTGAGGTTACGGTGGGCAGTAGCGCGCCTTCAGCGGCGCTGAGCAACAGGAACACGACCTTTGGAGGTGGCTCCTCAAGTGTTTTCAGCAGGGCGTTGGCCGCCTCGGTGGATAGCAGCTCCGCACCGTCTATGCTGAACACCCGGTGCCTCCCCTCATACGGGGGCAGGGCGGCCAGGGATGCTACCTCACGCATCTGGTCTATGCTGATTTCGGTCCTGGGTCGGCCCGTCTTTTCGTCGCTCAGCAGGCCCACCCGCAGCACATCGGGGTGCGTTCCCCGGTCTATCCGCTGACAAGCGGAGCAGGTACCGCAGGGGGGGGAGTCCTCCGGGCAGTTGAGGGCGCGGGCCACATCCTGGGCCAGGGTGCCTTTCCCCACATGGCGTGGTCCCACCAGAAGATAGGCATGGGCCATACGCCCCGACCCCAGGGACCGCTCCAGGTATGCCATGGCGCGGGGGTGGCCCACTGTACGCCACATGTCACTCCTCCTCCAGGGCCGCAATGTCCTGATAGCGCTCCCTACGCCGCCACAGCTTAGGCCCCTGCTCGGTAAGGAGCACCACCGCGGGGCGGGGGTTGGCGTTGTAGTTGCTGGACATGGGTATGCTGTACGCCCCCGATACAGGGATAGCGATGATATCTCCAGGGATGAGGGGGGGGATGGGGATATCGCGGATCAGCACATCCCCGGACTCACAGAACTTTCCGGAGATGGTCACCGTCTCCCGGGGCTCCTGCGATGCCTTGTTGGCCACCAGGGCCTGGTAGGCAGAGCCATACAGTGCGGGGCGGATGTTATCCCCCATGCCGCCATCCACGGATACATAGGTGCGAATACCGGGAATCTCTTTGCGGGCACCCACCCGGTAGAGGGCTACCCCGGCACGGGCCACGATGGCCCTCCCCGGCTCCACTATCAGCCATGGCTCTTCAGCCCTTCCCTCACCCATACCCCGGCGGAGGGCGGACACTATGCCTTCGGCGTAGTACGAGGGGGGTGGTGCCGGTCGGTCCATCGTATAGGAGACGGCGAAACCACCGCCGGGGCTGAACTCCCGCAGCACGAAATTGAACCTGCGCTCCATCTCGGCGGCGAAGGCCAGGACCCGCACTATGGCCTCCTGATATGGCTCCACATCGTAGATAGGGGAACCCAGATGGAAATGGAGGCCCACCAGGCGCAGGTGGGGGGAGTCCATGGCCAGGCCCACGGCCTCGGCGGCCCGGTCCATGAGAAAGCCGAACTTGCTGTCGGTCACACCGGTGGTGGTGTGGGAGTGGGTGTGCGGGTCCACACCGGGGGAGATACGCAGCAGAATGTCCTGTAGCGCTATGCGGCGGGAGGCTATTTCCTCAAGTTGGGACAGCTCGTGGAAGTTGTCCACCACCACCCGCCCCACACCCAGGGTGAGTGCCAGTTCCAGCTCCTCCCGGCCCTTGTTGTTGCCGTGGAAGTAGACCCTCTCCATGGGGAACCCGGCGTCTTTCGCCAGGGCCAGCTCGCCGCCGGAGACCACATCCATCCCCAACTGCTCGCCGGCCACCAGCCGGGCGAGCCCGTGTCCCGTAAAGGCCTTGGCGGCGTATAGCACCCGGCAACGGGGGTAGCGGCTGGTGAACTCATCCCGGAATGCGGAGCACTGGGAGCGCAGCGTGGCCTCGTCGAACAGGTATAGGGGGGTGCCAAAGCGGCGCACTAACTCCGCCATGTCCTGTCCGGCTACAAAAAGCCTGTCGTCCTTGACCTCTGCCGTAACTGGAAAAAGAGAGAGAAGGGGATTGTTCATATTGACCTACCCGAGGTGGTATGCCCCTTCCTGCGTGACTACCCGACCCTCCGCCTGGAGCTTGACGAGGTGGGCTTTCACCTGGAGCTCGGCCAGCCCTAACAGACGGGGGTCCAGCTCGTCGTAGATGTCTTTGACCATGTCAGCTATAAGGCTGCGGCCTCGCTCCAGGCAGGAGAGCACCTGTGTTTCCCGTTCCCGCCGGTGCTGGAGCAGCTCCGCAACCTTGCTGTGTCCGTCCTGCACCACGGGGCCGTGGCCGGGCAGTATGGACTGGAAGGGGTAGGTTAGCAGCTTCTCCAGAGAGGCCATATAGTGGCCCATGTCTCCCCTGGGTGGGGTGATGACGGTGGTGCCCAGCCCCAGCACATGGTCCCCGGAGAACAGGATACCCTGCGGGCGAAGGAGGAGGCACATATGGCCCGGGGTATGGCCGGGGGTGTGGACCACCTCCATATCGGTGCTGCCGGTGCTCACAACCTGGCCCTGCTCCAGGGTCTCGGCGATATCCCCGGTCTCGGCGGCATCGTCCCGGTGAATGCAAATCCTGGCGCCGGTGGCCCGGCCTATGGGGCCAGCGCCTCCTATGTGGTCCACATGGGGGTGGCTTAGCAGGATGCGGTCTACACCCAGGCCCAGCTCGCGCAGCTTCTCCAGCAGGGAGGGGGCATCGGCCTCGTACCCGGTGTCGAGGAGCACGGGGTGCTCCCCTGCAACCAGGTAAACATTGGGCGGGAAGACGCCAGTAAAGGTCCCCTGCCCTATGGAAATGGAATAGACACCAGGGGCAATCTCCATTACTGGCTTCATGGTAGCAACCGCATACAAGCAAAGTCAAGCAATGCTGCGTAGGTCGTATAGCAAGCATTATCTCTCCCACCCGCCCGTCCTTGAAAATTACATTATGGGGGGTGAAGCCCTCCAATCCCCCCAGGGATGAACAGGCTTGCCGCCGCCCCGTCCGAAGGACTCCGGAGTCCTTCGAAGAGTCCGATGATGCTTTGCTCATCGGACCACACCCCTGCCAAACGGGCAG
>JASLQE010000276.1 GCA_030744635.1 Dehalococcoidia bacterium
CTGGCCAGGCGCCTCGTTCCCCGAAGCCTTCCACTGACGATATGCATGACACCAGTATAGTGTCACTCATGTTTCTGGACGAGAGCAGCAAGTATCCTGTCTGATGTATTCCGGTGCGCGTCTTACGGGAAGTGGTTAGCCCTTTTTGACTGTCCTTGCAGGCCATGGTACTATGCTCTGTTATTAATCTGGTCTGCTGTCTGCGGGGGTGTTAGTGGATACCCTAAGAGAGGTCAGGCGTATAAATGAGTCCTCCCCAACCAGCGCCGCCATTGAGGCGTGGAAGGAGGCCAGCGGACAAGTTGTGGGCTGGGCCTGCACCTATGTCCCGGAGGAAATCATTTATGCCGCCGGTGCCCTGCCGGTAAGGGTGGTGGCGGACGCCAAGGAGATGGAGTTGGGGGATGCCAACGCCTATCTGTATACCACCAGTTGCTCCTACACCCGTAGCTGCCTGCAGTTGGCCCTGGAGCACAAGTTCGACTTCCTGGATGGAATCGTGGGGGCGGCCAGCTGCGATGGTATGCGGCGCCTAATGGATATGTGGCGCAACTACATCCCCACCCCCTTCAACCACACCATAGTGGTGCCTAGGAAATGGACGGACTGGGCACATGAGCTGTTTCTAACGGAGCTTGTCTCTTTCAAGGAAAAGCTGGAGTCGTTCCTTGGCGTTTCTATAACCGACGAGGTCCTGTCAGACGCTATCAGGGTCTATAACCACAGCCGGAAGCTGCTGCTGGCTCTATCCGAGATGCGCAAGGGGGAATCGCCCCCGGTATCCGGGGCCGAGGTGCTTGAGGTGCTGAACGCCAGCTACCGGATGCCCCGTGAAAGCTTCAACGAGCTTCTGGAGCGTTTGCTTGCCGAGGTGAAGGCCACGAACCGTAAGCTAAACGGGCAGTTCCGCCTTATGCTGGTGGGCAGTATCCTCAATAACCCCGATTTCCTGGTGGAAATAGAGGAACTGGGGGGCCTGGTAGTTACCGATGAGCTGTGTACCGGGACCCGGTACTGGGCCGACCCGGTGGAGGAATCAGGGCCTCCGTTAGAGGCGCTGGCACGGCGCTACCTGAACAAGTTCCCGTGCCCACGAATGCAACCCATGCACCGCCGGCTGGACCGGGTGGTGGATATGGCCCGCCAGTGGCGGGTGGATGGCGTCGTTACCGAGGTCATCCGGCACTGCGCCCCCCACGCCTGGGACCTGCCGTTCCTCCGGGAGAAGCTGGAGCAGATAGACATACCCGTCCTGGAGCTGGACAAGGAGTACGGGGTGGGTAGGACAGGCCAGGTAAGGACCAGGGTGCAGGCTTTCCTGGAGATGCTTGAAGGGAGGTCATAATGAAGGCTCCGACACCCGATATGACGAAGCTGGAGGGTACTATAAAGGTGCTGGGGAGCCTCCATGAGCACCGTGCCGCAAACCCCACCTGTAAGACAGACCTAATGTACTATCAGCTACTGC
>JASLQE010000277.1 GCA_030744635.1 Dehalococcoidia bacterium
TTTATCCACCACTAGGTCATCATCCGATACCACCAGGCAGGGGTCCTTTCGGGTGGCCACGAAATAGCGCCACAGCCCGGGGGGGTTGGTCACACCCGGACGGTTGCGCGTGGGAATCTCCTCGGCACGGATCACATCAAACTCGTCTTTGAGGAAGGCCTCGGTCTTATCCTTGGCGCCACGGCCCATGTACATAATATGAAGGGCATAGTAGTCGGCGAAGTCAGGGTAGAGGCCATACACCGCGAAGCCCCCTCCCAGGCCGTTGCCCCGGTCATGCATGTTGGCGATGGCCCGTATTGTATCTGCACCGGAGAAGAGCCGCCCGGAAACATCCATCATGCCGAACAGGGAGCAGGCGTCGATTACCTTATCGTCGCTGTACCGGTTATCGGGGTTCAATATATCTTTCATAGCTCACCGCTTTCAGGTGTGATTGGCTATTTAGCCGCCAGGCCCCCGGTGAGGCTGCCGTCGGGCCCAACGCCTTCGCTGAGCCAGGCATCCCGCAGAGGCCGGGGAAGGGACACCAGCCCAAAACCGTCCTCCAGGAGACGGTCCTGGAAGTCCGCCACGGGAACCCGGTCCCGCATCAGGCGGAACAACACTCCCGCCTGGTCAATATCCCCTTGAAGCAGGAACCCCACCAGCCACCCATCCCGGAGCACAACCTTCTTGTAGACTCCGTCGCCGCTAACGGTAATGGTCTGAACGGGGTCATCCGCCCCGGGGTCAAACAGGCCTGCCGAGGCCAGGGCCATGTCAAAATAGCTAAAGGAGTTCATGGCGGTGCAGCCGTCGTATTCGTGGTGGCCACCCGCCATATTAAGACCGGCGATACGCCCCCCTATGTAAGCATTGGGCCATATGGCCACCACGCGATGGGAGTCGTAGATAAAATCATAGGCCTCAGCCACATCCCCACAGGCAAACACACCGGGGACTGTGGTCTCCATGTGGTGGTCCACCACGATACCACGGTTCACCTGTATGGGTGTCTCGCGCACCAACTCTAACCTGGGGGCAACTCCCACGGCGACGCCCACCAGGTCGCAAGGGACCTCCTCCCCGCTGTTCAGGGCTACCGACCCCACCCGCGAGGCGTCTGATGCCGCAGGGAGGATGCTGGCGACGCTGTGGCCGGTCACCACGCGCACCCCCAGCTCTCGCAGCCGGGCTTCCACCAAAGCAGAAGCTGTGGCATCCATCACGGCGGCCAGGACGCGGTCCAGCAACTCCACCATCACCACCTCTACCCCGCCCCGCTGGACCAGAGCGCTGGTGAGGCTGCAGCCGATTAGCCCGCCACCCACCACTACCACGCGCTTGGCCCCCTGTTGCAGGGCGGCGTCTATGTTGCGGGCGTGGTCGATGGTGGTGAACCTGTGTACACCCTGTAGTTCCAGGCCGTCCATCCGGGGTGTAATCGGGACGCCGCCAGTGGCCAGCAACAGCCGCTCCCAGCCCAGGCGGTCTCCGTTCTCCAGCACCGCCTCCCGGCTCTCCAGGTCAAGCCGGGCCACCCGGGCACCGAGGTGCTGCTCCACCCGGTGTCGGTCATAGAACTCCGGGTCTCTGTAGTACATGCGGTCACCAAAGCCCCGCTCCCCCATGAGGAACTCGGATATGGCGGGGCGAGAGTATGCGGAATAGGGTTCATCCGAGACTATGGCCAGCGACCCCTGTGAGTCCACCTCGCGGATAGCCTCAACGGCACCGATACCCCCAGCGGAGTTCCCCACGATTAGATATTTGTAATGGGCCAACAAATCCCTCCGGGGTTATAGTACCAGCGCCCGGTTGGGGCAGACCGCGACGCATACGGGGACTTCCCGGTCAGGGCAGAGGTCGCACTTTACTATCTGTGACTTCTCGGCGTCTCTGGTGATGGCGCCGTTGGGGCAGGCAAGGATACAGGTCCAGCACCCAATGCACTTCTCTGGGTTGTAGGTGACCACACCGGTCTCCGGGTCTTTGGTTAGTGCCCCCGAGACGCAGGCCCAGGCGCACCGGGGCTCATCGCAGTGCTGACAGTTAAGGGCAAAAGAGGTGGCACCATGTCTCTGCACGGAGATGCCCCTGACGGAACCCGGCCTCTCGTCCTTGAAGGCCTTTATCACTTCCTTGCTCTGTGAATGTGCCGTGGCGCAGTAGACCTCACAGAGCCGACAGTCTACGCAGTAATCTTCCCGGAAACGAACCCTACTCACTTCTTGTAGCCCCTTATACGGACAAGTCATTAATTGTCCCATAGTAAGGCTGTTACTGTCAAATACCAGGGCCCTCCCGCAGGCTCTGCGGGAAACGGGAGCGGGCAATAGGCCCGGTGCAGAGCACTCCCAAAGGGCCTCAACGGGTAAGCATATGGTATCATTGAGACCAAATAAGTCCCGAGTAAAAAACAGGAGGCTGGCAATGAGACTCTCAGGTAAAGTAGCCATCGTCACGGCTGCCGCCGGGGTGGGCATAGGGCAGGCCACCGCCCGGACCTTGGCCGAGAACGGTGCTCAGGTGGTAATCAGCGACGCTCACCCCAGCCGCCCGGCCACCGTGGCCAATGCCATCAAAGAGGAGTTCGGCGTATCCACTATAGGTGTCCAGTGCGATGTGACCGACCACGCCCAGGTGGATGACATGGTCAAGAAGACCCTGGACACCTTCGGTCGCGTTGATATTCTGGTGAACAACGCGGGCACCAACCGGGTCAGCAAAGTGGTGGACATGACCGATGAAAGTTGGGATCTGGTCATCAATGTCAACCTCAAGGGCACATTTTACTGCACCCGCGCCGTGCTCCCCACCATGATTGGGCAGAAGGGCGGCAAGATAATAAACCTGTCTTCCGTAGCAGGCTGGATGGGTGCGGCCGATGATGGCGCTCCCTATTGCACGGCCAAGGCCGGTTTACAGGCCTTCACCAAGGTGGTGGCCCACGAGGTGGCCGAGCACAATATCAATGTGAACGCCATCGCCCCCGGCCTTATCCCCAACGAGTTCCTGGGACGGCTCTATCCCGCGGAGTTCTTTGAGGAGATGCGCCAGAAGACCCCCATAAAGCGGGACGGTAAGCCTTCCGATATCGCCAACGCTATCCTGTTCCTGGTATCGGACGATTCCAGCTTCATTACGGGCGAGACCCTCTGTGTGAGCGGCGGCGTTTATATGCGCTGAAAAGAACCAACAGGCCTGTGGGCTTTTTAGCTCAGGTATAGCCAGAGGTACTTGGTCAGCAGCAAGGCGCTGCCTCCTGCGGCCACGGCAACGGCTATCCCTCAGACAAAGGCCTTGGCACCCATGGCACGGATGGATGCCAGCTTCACCTTCAGCCCAACACCGGCAAAGGCCCAGGCCAGCAGGAAAGTGATACCCAGCTTGATATAGCCCTTGCTAAAGGTCACCCACTCCCCCTTAAAAGGCGTTGTTTCCAGCCCGGCGTATACCAGGGTGAAGAGCACGAATACCACCGCGAACCAGGGAACGGGGAACTTGAAGGCCTCTTCACCCTCGGTACCGGCGGCAAACCGACGGTATGCTATAAGACTGATAAACACCATGGGGCCTATCATGAAAATGCGAATGGCTTTGGCTGTCATGGCCATACCCACCGCACCGTCCACCTGGCTGGCTGCGGCAATGACCTGAGCGGTCTCATGGACACCCGTCCCCACCCACATTCCGTAGGTCACCGGGTTATCCGCCAGCCACGGGCCCAACCAACCACCAAACAGTGCAGGGTACAGGAACATCGCCGATAGCCCGAACAGGGTTATGGCTGCCAGTGACACCCCCATCTCCTCCGCCTTCGCCCGGATAGCGGGCCCCGTGGCAGCGATGGCGGACGCGCCACATATGGAGGTGCCCACCGCCAGCAACACCGATAGCGCCCCCAATACATACCGGCAGAAAAGGCAGCCGAAAAGGAAGGCGAAAGTCAGGTTGATTAGCACCACCAGCACGCCGGCGCCGCCCAGCCTGGTCCATACGGAGGCGCTGATGGTCAGCCCCAGCAGGGCGACGGACAGGCGCAGCAGCCGGGAGGCGCTGAACTCTACCCCCAGGGAAAAGCGGCTGCCGGAGAGGGCGGGCAGCAAATTGGTGGCAATAATGGCGTATATGAAAGCCCATAGCAGGGCGCTGAACTTGAACCATGTGCCCTTGAGGAGCCAGTAGGTGGTGAATGAGATGACTGCCAGAGCCAGACACGCCAAAAGGCCGGGGGCATTGTCCCTGATCCAGGTGCGCCTGACGCTGCGAGGCGCTTTGCCCGTGCCGGTCATGCCCGGTGGTCAGCCCTGGTCCCCAAATACCCTCCCGTTAAAGCTTGATATTAGTCTTCCCACAAACCCCTGGGCCACCACCCTGCTGCGGACCCGTCAATAGGCCTCCCCACTATACCCTATGCTACTGGTGTTTGACGAGCCGGTCCCATACTCCGCAATCCCGTTACTACTCAAGTCGTGACCTATATCTGTGTATACGGCGATACAAAGGACTGGCCAGTTTGCTACTGGTTACAAGCCATGGGGGGAATTGCGGCACAGGAGCAGGAAATTTCCGAAGATGTCCTTCTCACATTGAAGTTAACGTCGAGGCGGCAAATCCTCAAAGTTATACCCGGGGTCTGATGGGTCTTCAGCAACGTCATACCATTCCCATCCAACTTCCGATAGATGTCCTCAGTCTCTGTATCGTCGGGCACACTGATGATTACCTCTCCAGCCTTTCTCATTTTGTAGCTGGCAAAAGCCCAGTCACCTTCAATCCTGACTCTTAAGTCCGTTACCTCCCACTTACCAGGGCCTACTAAAACGAGCACGGCGGTTATGTTTTCTTGGATATAGTCCTGAAACCTTCAGTAAGAGGCGTTGAGCAAGTAGTTCGTGCTCATGGTCTCATACAGTGCCCGATAGTCTTTTTCGTTTAGGAGCTCGCCTCCGTTGATGATAATTGTTTCCACTTGTTTCTCATCACTTTGTAACCAGGGCACATATGTGCCCTCCCACACTACCAGTAGGCGGCAATTATCAATACCGTGGTTATCCCGGCGGTGAACCACATCAACTTGCTCTTCATTTCACCCTCCCCCATGGTTGCCACCATTATACTCCCCTATTCGGGGCCATATGGCGGCTTCATGGTATTGAAGTGACACCCTTATGTCACTTCACCAACAACGAACGCCTGACATAAGGTCTCGTCCTCAGTCAAAAGCACGGCTGTTTATGCAACCAATCATGAGTTGTCGGAAGGGTATAGCAGTCACCGGAACTGACATTTATTGGCGTTCGAGTCCGCACGGGGGGAATAATTTCGGGATAGGCGAGTGGTGGTCGGGGTGGCCGGATTCGAACCGGCGACCCCCTGAACCCCATTCAGGTGCGCTACCTGGCTGCGCTACACCCCGGACCGTCCTAATTCTACAACACTTATCCGCCCCCTGGAAAGGGCGGGGGATTGCCTCTGGACCAGGGATACCGCAGCAGTCCTGTAGGACTTGAAACTTACGGAACTATCAGACACTGATATCCCCCTTTCAACCCCTAATGAGCCCTATCGCCGCTATTCCCCTTGGCGAGCGGTCCGGGTAGAGGCCATCACTCCCCTTTGAATGCCGGTGCCCTCTTCTCCAACCACGCCGCTACCGCTTCCTTATGGTCCTCCGTGTGAACCAGGTGGTATTGCATTCGCATCGCATAGTGCAACGCCATCTCCATATTCATCCCCAGCGATTCGTTAAGAGCCTTTTTCATAATACCAATGGCCGCAGGCCCTTCCGCCAGTCTCCCCGCCAGTTGCTGCGCGGCTGCCATCATCTCATCAGATGGCACCACCATGTCTACCAGTCCCATACGCTCCGCTTCTTGGGCGGTTACCACATCACCGGTGAACGACAAAAGCTTGGCCTTCCCCAAGCCAATCAAGCGTGGCAAAACATAGACACTCATCTCCGGCATGAGGCCCATTCTTACGAAGAACTCACCCATCTTGGCATCATCGGCAGCAATCCTGATGTCACATGACAGGGCAACCTCCAGGCCGGCACCCACGGCGTAACCGTTAATGGCGGCGATAACCGGCTTCTCCATGTCGTGTATCGCTTTGTACATGACTACCGCCTGGTCCACATAGGAATTGAACTCGGATGGGCTCTTCCCCCGGAGAGGCACAATGTCGGTCAACACATCGCCACCGGCGCTGAACGACCTCCCGGCCCCCGTGACAACCACGGCTCTAACCTGTTTGTCACCGGCTACCTTGTTCAGGGCCTCTATGATGTCATCGATAAGCTCTGGGCTGAGCGCGTTCAGCTTCTCGGGGCGGTTCATGGTTATGGTGGCAACGCCACCTTTCCTATTGATTATGACCGAGGGACCACCTTTGATATCAGCACCCATGTTACACAACTCCTTTCTTCTTTCTTTGTTTCCCATTTTCAACCCACCATTTCTCTCTGTCAACGCCGTCCGGGAAACGGGTGAACCGTCGGGGTATAGCGGCGGGAGGAAAATAGGGGCCTAGGACGGTAGTTATATAATGGCTGCAAGCGATGCCTGGAGGACGGCTCCGTAGATTAGCGGTTGTGGGGGGTGGGGGGGCTGGGATATAATAGCCTCGGCCCTCATGTTTACCCATCTGCATGTCCACTCGGAGTTCAGCCTGCTTGATGGTATGGGCCGTATCCCGGACCTGGTGGCCCGGGCCGGGGAGTTGGGCATGGGGAGCCTGGCCCTTACCGACCACGGCAACCTGTACGGCGTCATAGAGTTCTACCAGGAGGCCCGTCAAGCCGGAATTAAGCCCATCATCGGCTGCGAGATTTATGTGGCCCCAGGCTCCCGGCACTCCCGGTCGGCGGCGGACAAGAGCGGCTACCATCTCATCCTGCTGGCCCGTAACCCCGTGGGCTATTCCAACCTAATAAACCTGGTTACACTGGCCAATCTGGAGGGCTTTTTCTACAAGCCCCGGGTGGACAAGGAACTGCTGGCACGGCACAGCGAGGGGCTAATCGGCCTATCCGCCTGCCTCCAGGGTGAGGTGACCCGTCTGCTGCTGCAGGGGAGGGGAGAGGACGCCCGGCAGGCAGCCCGCTGGTACCGGGAGAACCTGCCGGACTTCTATCTGGAGCTACAGCCGCACCCCATGCCGGAGGTGGAGCAGGCCAACCGGGAACTGATAAAGCTGAGCACCGAGATGGGGATGCCATTGGTGGCTACCAATGATGTGCACTATGTGCGCCGGGAAGATGCTTACGCCCATGACCTGCTGATGTGCATTCAGACCAACACCTCCATATACGATGAAAAGCGCATCAAGATGCCCGGGGACTACTTCTATATGCGCGGCCCCCAGGATATTGCTGAGGCCTTTGCCGATGTACCCCAGGCCGTGGAGAACACCGGCCTCATAGCAGACAGTTGCAACCTGGAGCTGGAGTTCGGCCAGCTGCATCTGCCCAAGGTAGAGATAGACGGAGGTGTGACTGCCGATGAGCACCTTTCCGAGCTATGCTGGAAAGGGTTTCACAGGCTGTTCCCCGAAGGCTCCCCAGAAGCGGAGAACAGGCTGCGCTACGAGCTGGATGTCATAGCCACCACCGGCTTCACCAGCTATTTCCTGGTGGTCTGGGACATCGTTACCTTTGCCCGGAAACGGGGCATCCTGGTAGGGGTGAGGGGCAGTGCCGCCGCCAGTCTGGCCCTTTACTGCCTGGGTATCACGGAGATTGACCCCCTGGGGCACCGGCTGGTGTTCGAACGGTTCCTCAACCTGGAGCGCCGGGAGATGCCGGACATAGATGTGGACTTCCAGGATGACCGCAGGGATGAGGTGATTGCTTATGTCACCGAACGCTACGGCCAGGACCATGTGGCCCAGATTATCACCTTCGGCACCCTGGGGGCCAAGGCAGTGGTGCGGGATGTAGGCCGCGCCCTGGGGCTGCCCTACAGCCAAGCCGATAGGGTGGCCCGGCTCATCCCCGGCGGCCCCAATGTCACCCTGGAGCGGGCTGCAGAGGAGAACCCGGAGCTCCGGGACATTTACCGGCAGGACGAGACGGTGACCAGGCTGGTGGACTCCTCTCGCAAGCTGGAGGGCATAGCCCGCCACGCCAGCACCCATGCCGCAGGCGTGGTCATCTCTCCGGAGCCGCTCACCAACTATGTGCCGCTGCAACGGGCCAACCGCAGCGAAGGGGTGATGACCCAGTTCACCATGGAGAGCATCGCCCAGATAGGGCTGCTCAAGATGGACCTGCTGGGGTTGGGCAATCTGACGGTGCTGGACAGGATACGGCCCCTGGTGGCACAGCACAGAGGCATAGAGATAGATCTCGCCCATCTCCCCCTGGACGATGCCAAGACCTACGAGCTGCTCTCCTCGGGGGAGACAAACTCGGTATTCCAACTGGAAGGTGGCGGCATGCGCCGCTTCATCAAAGAGCTCAAGCCCTCTTCCTTCAAGGACATCGCCGCCCTGGTGGCCCTGTACCGCCCCGGGCCTATGGAGCACATCCCGACTTTCATCCGGGCCAAGCACGGCCTGGAGCCGGTGCGCTACCCAGACCCCACCCTTCAGGACATCCTGGAGGAGACATACGGTGTCATAGTGTACCAGGACCAGGTGCTGCTGATAGTGCAGGCACTGGCGGGATACACCCTGGGTGAGGCCGATATATTCCGCAAGGCTATGGGCAAGAAAATACCGGAGGTGATGCGTAAGGAGCGGCAGAGGTTCCTCCGTGGAGCCGAGAAAAAGGGCTTCTCCAAGGGGGTGGCGTCCGAGGTTTTTCAGCTCATTGAGCCCTTTGCCGGCTATGCCTTCAACAAGGCCCACTCCGTAAGCTACGCCCTCATCGCCTACCAGACGGCCTATTGTAAAGCCAACTACCCTATGGAGTATATGACGGCTGTCCTCAACACCACAATGGACAACCAGGCCAAGATGGCTGCGGCGGTGGTCGAGTGCCAGCGGCTGGGGATAAAGGTGCTGCCGCCGGATGTGAGCCACAGCGGCCCCGGGTTTTCTATTGAAGAAGAGAGCATACGCTTCGGCCTGGCCGCGGTGAAGAATGTGGGGGTCTCGGCCGTGGAGCCTGTTTTGGAGGCCAGGGCCGAGGGCGGTGATTTTACCTCCATTGAGGACTTCTGCCACCGGGTGGACCTGCGCCGGGTGAACAAGCGTGCGCTGGAAAGTCTCATCAAGGTGGGTGCCCTGGACGGGCTGGGGCACCGCCTGGGGCTGCTGCACAGCCTGGACCGCATCATGTCCCTCTCCCAGCAGCGACAGCACCTTCAGGAGCGGGGCCAGACCAGCATGTTCGACCTGTGGGGCCAGAGCGTACCCGTGCCTATGCCCAGCCTGGAGATGGACTCGGTAGAGGTAACCCCACGAGAGAGGATGTCCTGGGAGAAGGAGCTGCTGGGCATACTCCTCTCCAGCAGCGACCTGGGGGAGATGGCCCGGGAGACCCGCCACCGGGGAGCTGCCCTGTGCGGCAATATAGATGAGGACCTGGTGGGGCAACGGATAGTAGTGGCGGGTATGCTGAGCTCGGTACGCGCCATGACCACCCGCGACCGGCGCTCCTTTGTCATCTGCGGCCTGGAGGACATATCCGGCAATATAGAGATAAGCGTCTGGTCCGAGGTATATGGCCGTACACAGGAGCTGTGGGAGGAGGGCAACCTGGTGGTGGTTTCGGGGCGGGTGAAGCAGCGTGCGGGAGAGATTGGCATATCCTGTGAGCGGGCTGAGGCTTACCAGCCTTCCGCCGCACCCCAGGCAGCCGCCGGGGTGGGCATAGGGCAGGACACCGCCAGCCCGGTGCAGCGGATGGTGGTGCGGCTGACCGCCACCGGGGAGGAGGACGATGACCGGGCCTTACTTCAGCAAGTTGTGGCCATGCTCCGGGAGTTCCCCGGCGAAGTAGCGGTGAGGCTGGCCATCGGCAACGGTGAGGAGGAATCCCAGCTTGTGGATATGCCCCCCGAACTGAAAGTGGACGAAAGCCCCCTCCTCCACCGGAGGCTGGCGTCCCTGGTGGGCGAGGCCGGCGTGCAGATGGAGCCGTAAGAGGGTGTTAGCAAACCGCTGGTTCCCACCCACCGGTAGATAGCCCGGTACTTCGCCTCTGGTCAACATCATCGGGTGGGGCGGTGGTAGCAACCTGGATCGCTTGTCGCCCTCTCCCCAATGGAGGTGAGCGCTTGTACAAAAAGTCCCTTTACACCCTGCTGCTGGGGGTGTTCCCGCTGCTTCTATGCTCCGGCATAGTTTACTCTGTATTGCCCCTCTATATCAGCAACGAGTTAGGGGCCTCCACCTCCCAGTTAGGGGCGGTATACATGGTGGGGGCCTTCGTGGGCTTCATGCTGGCACCGTATCTGGGAAAGCTAGCTGACCGCCGCGGCAAGCAAATAGTGCTTCTTTTCGCCATGGGTGGCTTCGGCGTGGCTTTCGCCGCCTATGGGACGCTAAGCAGCCTGGCCCCGGTATACGCCGTCCAGGCCGTGGAAGGGGCCAGTTGGGCGGCCATGGGAGCCACCGTGCCCGCTCTCATTGCGGACATTGTGCCCGACCAAGAGCGCGGCTGGGCCATGGGAGTTTATGAGCGCACCTGGTCGTTGGGTTGGATAGGGGGGCCGCTGGCCGGTGGGCTACTGGCCCAGCATGTGGGGTTCCGCTTAACTTTTGTCATAGGGGGCGCACTGGTGATGCTGGGCATCTTCTGGCTCTGGCGCAGCCTCAGAAAGTTGCAAGTCCCGCCGCCTCCAGCCTCAGCATCATGCGCTTGAGGTCCAGCCCACCGCTAAAACCGCCCAGTCCATTGTGGCTCACCAACCGGTGACAGGGTATGATGAGGGGGACCGGGTTGCGGGCCGCGGCCTGCCCCACCGCCCGGGGCCCCTTTGGCACTCCCACCGCCTGGGCCACCCAGCCGTAGCTCCGGGTCTCCCCGTAGGGGATATGCCGCAGCCTGTCCATGACCTGCCGCTGGAACGGGGACGAGCCGTCCAGGTCCACGGCATCTGGGAACCTCACCCGCTCTCCGGAAAAGTACCCGGTTATGCGCTGAGGAAGGTCACCAAAGGCAGACGGGTTTTGGGGCGAATCCGCCAGTTGCCCCATCTCTCGCAGTACCTCTTCACGGTCCTGGTGTGGCAGGGCCAGCCGCATGAGACCCTGTGAGGAGGCCAGCAAACCAACCCATCCCAGCACAGTGGAGAAGAGATAGAAGTCCATAACAAGCCTCCGTAACGGATTTCAAGTGCCACCCATTATAGACCAAAAT